>WRMT01000318.1 GCA_009777005.1 Methanobrevibacter sp.
ATTAATAAAATTTCTAATAAAAAAGAAGAAAATAATAACTTTTCTTAAATTTATATATAAACAATTTTAAAAAAATTTCTAATAAAAAAGAAAAAAATAAAAATTTTTCTTAAATTTATATATAAACAATTTTAATAAAATTTCTAATAAAAAAGAAGAAAATAAAAATTTTTCTTAATAAAATAATTGATTTAAGTAAATTTCTTCATATTAAAAATTCCATAATATTCCTATAAAAAAATTAATTTTGAAAAAAACTAAAATTTAGGTTTTACAAATAATTTAATTTGGCTTCTTCATTAAAATAGATCTTAATTTTTCAATGTCTGCATCTATTTGGGTAGGTTTAGCACATGCATCAATAGCTGTTTGCGGATCTTTAAGTAAATGACCAGTTACAACACAAACAATCTTTTCACCTTTATCAATTTCACCTTGATTAACAAGTTTTTTAAGCCCAGCAATTGAAGCAGCTGATGCTGGTTCCACACCAATACCTTCTTTTTGAGCTAGTTCTTTTTGAGCACTCAGTATTTCATCATCAGTAACAGTTTCACTGTAACCATTAGAATCATAAATTGCACTAAGAGCTTTAATAGAGCTAACTGGAGCTCCAATTCTAATAGCTGTAGCTATTGTTTCAGGATTTTCAACAGGAATCATATCTCTACTATTTTTTCTAAAAGCATTTACTATTGGACAAGCTCCTTCTGCTTGTATTCCTGTCATCATTGGTTTATCTTTCATATATCCTGCATTATAAAATTCAGTTATCCCTTTCCAAATAGCTGAAATATTTCCTGCATTTCCAACAGGTAAAATTATTCTATCTGGGGATTCCCATCCTAATTCATGAATAATCTCAAAACCTATAGATTTTTGACCTTCTAATCTATAAGGATTTATTGAATTAAGTAGATAAAGATGTTTTTCTAAAGCTAATTGAGTTACAACTTCAAGGGCTTCATCAAAGTTTCCATTTACGGATAAAACTTCTGCCCCATGAAACATAGCTTGAGCTAATTTTCCTAAAGCTACTTTTCCTGAAGGAAGTAAAACAATACATCTAAAACCTGCTCGTGCTGCATATGCTGCAAGAGAAGCTGATGTATTTCCTGTAGAAGCACATCCTACAATATCAACACCAAGTTCCATAGCTTTAGTTATCCCTACACTCATTCCTCTGTCTTTGAAACTGCCTGTTGGATTTGATCCTTCTACTTTTACGTACAACTCAACATCAAGTTCTTTACTTAGTTTTTCACACTTACAAAAAGGAGTTCCACCTTCATCTAATGAAACTATTTTACTCTCATCTACTGGCATGAATTCTTTATATTTCCATAATGTATCTTTCCTAGATTCAAAAATATCCTTAGACACATTAACATCAAGTGAAACTTCTAATACAGAACCACACTTTTTGCAATTATAAATGATTTCATCATTATCATATCTTTCATTACAGTAAACACATTCTATCATATAAAATCCCACAATAAAATTAATATAGGAAAAATTTATTCTATTAAACTATTAAACAAATGATAATTTTTGATAAATAAAAATAAACTTTTTTTAATTTTATAAAAATCTTTGATTTAAAAATGTTAGAAAATATCCAATTTTTTAAACTTTAAATAATAAAAAATTTTTATAAACACTAAAAAAAGTATATTTGTTATAATATATAAAGTTAGTTAATAAGACTATTGATAATATCCATTAAAATCATTATTTATATATCTAAAATATGTAAAATGTTATTGTAATAAAACTCATTGAATAAAAAATACAAAAAAATCGTGTCAATTTTTGAAATCTTTAAATAATAAATAAAATTTAAAAATAAAAGTGGAAAAATTCATTATAATGTTTTTATCAGATATTAATTAAGTTATAATTTTAATAAGATAATTAGCTAAATTAATAGTTACATACACTTCAATAAATGCTCCAATAATTAATAAAACTATTGCAAGCCCAAGTAAAATTAATGATTGAGAAATTTTTTTAGAATTATTATTAAAAGAAATAGCTACTCTTTCTCGAAGTTTAGGCTTTTCACTCCATTTATTCCGTTCAAATAGGAATATATCTTTTAAAAAGTATAGTATGAAAGTAAACAATGTAAATCCACCTGCACCAGCTATTAATATTCCTGGAATCTCAAAAATTCCATGGGGAAGTGTTAAAAGAAAAAATACATCGAGAGGAAGGCTTGTTGCAAAATATCCTATAAAAGCTCCATTAATCATCAAAAGAATAGCTGTAATCAACCCTAAAAAAATAGCTCCGAAATATATCATTATAGCTACAGAAAAATTATTGAAAAAAATAGAGTACATGGTAAGTTTTAAATCACCACTTTGCACACGATCTCTAAAATTATTAACCATAGGTTGTAGGTAAGATTCAAGATATGGTGCAGAGAAGTAAGCTAAAATCATTGGAATAATGAATAATAATGTTGAAAGCAATAAAAAATATTTGTTTTCTGTTAAAGCTAATTTTATTTCACAACTAAGTAATTTTATGTAATATTTAAAATTTTGGATTATATCACCTAAAGAGTCTTATTTATTCATAATTTTATAAATCCTCTTATAAAATTATTATTTATTAAATAATGATAGACAAATATGAAATTAACATGATTTTCATGAAAATTATTTTTATTGTTTAAGGTTTTTTATATTATTTTTTTATATTTTAAAACGAGTTTAGATTGTTACAAAAGTTTAAAATTAATTTAGTTAATTTAAAATTGTTTAAAATTATTTTTAATCGATTAAAATTATTTTTTTATATTCTAGGATTACTTTATACTGTTATAAAAGTTTAAAATTAATTTAGATTATTTAAAATTGTTTAAGATTATCTTTTAATATTTCAAGATTATTTTAGATTGTTATAAAAGTTTAAAATTAATTTAGATTATTTAAAATTTTTTAAGATTATTTTTTAATATTTTAAGATTATTTTAGATTGTTATAAAAGTTTAAAATTAATTTAGATTATTTAAAATTTTTTAAGATTATTTTTTAATATTTTAAGATTATTTTAGATTGTTATAAATGTTTAAAATTAAATTAGATTATTTTAAATTATTTAAATTATTTTTTCATTTTTTTAAATATTTT
>WRMT01000319.1 GCA_009777005.1 Methanobrevibacter sp.
GTATTTAAACTCAAAAAAGCCATACAATTTGTACTTTTATCAACGAAACATACAATGAGCTTTAAACTTACCAACTAAAATACCAATGCCCTCTGATTTTTCCCAAAAATCTAGGACCCTATTATATATATGAAAAGAGTCTATATATAATAATTCTAATGGAATTACTTTTTTATATAAATACAATTAGTTTATCTTGTTAATCAGGTATTATAAGAATTATAAAATAATTATTCATGAAAATAGCTATTTTTCTTTTATTATATCATAAACAGTTCTAAGAGGAATATTCTCATTTTTAGATATTTCCTTTATTGGAACACCATCATTAGCTAATTTTTTAACTTTTTTTCTCATGTCATAGCTATATTTTTTCTTTTTTCCTCTTTTCAACTTTATTTGATCATCCTTATTCTTATTTTTTAAATAATAAACAATTTGAACAGAAGTATTTAATTTTTTAGCTATTTCTTGAGGTGAAAGTCCATCTTTTATTAAATTAATAACATTCACTCTTTCTTTTTCTGTATATTTAACAAAATTTCCCCAATTATATCTGATTTCAACAGCTATTCCAAGTTTTTCTAATGCTTCTAAATATTTTTTTGAAATCCTATTGTAGATGCTTTTAGGACATGTTACAGTTTTTAAATTAGGATATTCATCAATCAATTCCATGATTTTTTTTGAACTTAGGGAGGTAGATATATGAACTTCTTCTGTGAAATCTTCTTCTTCCTCATCGTCTAGATCATATTCATAATCTTCTTCCAAATCATCTTCTAAATAATTTTCAAAATTTACAATGTTGTGAGAATCATCATCATTTTTGTTAAAATTCATTTTTTATCCTTTTTAACTAATTTATTCCTAAATTATTATATTTTTATAGTCTAAGAATTAATTTTTTCCAAAATACTTTTGGAATTAATATTATTAAATTATTGATACAATAAAATATTTTTTTTTAAAAAAAAGGATTATTTAAAAATTGTTTATTTTACAGTGCATATGCCAAAATATAAAATGCACATACCAAAATATACAGCTTATATACTCGATATATGGCAAAATATACGAATTATATACTGCGTATATACCAAAATATTCAATGCATAAACAACATATATGCTAAAATATACGAATTATATACTGCGTATATACCAAAATATTCAAAGTATATACTTTAAGATTCTATATTGATTATTTTTAATCACTTTTGAATCATTTCAAGGAATTTTTTAGATTTTTTACTTTTTGGTTTTTTAATATTTTTAATATTTTTAATTTCCTTTTGAATGGCTTTTTTGCTAACATTAAAAACTTCAGCTATTTCTTCAATAGCTATGTCCGAGTTTGAATATATTAAAGCAGACCCTAATGCAAAATAATTGATTTGCATATTAGATCCTTTGATTTTTCTTTCTAAATTGAACTTTTCATTTAAAATTAAATCCATGTTTTTTAAAGGTACAATTTTTTCATTTTCATATTTTTTTAATATATTAACAACTTTTTTATCAAGAGTTTGGAAGATTTTTCGCTGTTTTCTATCAATATCTGATCTTAGGTAAGGGAAAGGACCACCATATCTCTTTCTTCTATCATTGGAAGTTGTTAGATAGAATTTAAAAATATCCCATAAGATTAATGTTGAAGCTATTTTTGTAAATATCTTTTTTTCAATGATTTCTGCGGTTATTTTATCTCTTTTTAACTCTTTATCTAACTTTCCATATTTATCCATTAGCTTAAGTTCTTTAAGGTTTTTTTCTAGTTCTTGATCTCTCCATTCCTCTAAAGAATATTCATCTACAATGAACTTTGGTTTTTGCAGTTTTATATCCTGCAATACTTTGTGATATTGATTCCATTTATCTAAGTTTTTGAGATTTTCTTTTAATAGGATATTTTTAATTTCACAAGTTATATTTTCAGAGTATTTCACATATCCAATAGCTAATGCATTCCGTGCATGTTTGTCATTGATTATAGTAGGTTTAATTCTGTGAAACTGTAAAAGCTCAATTCTAACATTTTTCCCATATTGTTTTCTTATTTCTTCTTCATAGCTATCAGTATACTCGGAATCTAAGGAAATTCTTTTTCTTAACCATCTATTTTTTTCTTTAACTTTAATAACCACAGAAACAGTTTTAACACTTCCTACTCTTTCTTGTTTTAAGATATTAGAGACTTTTTTAAAAGACTCCCTACCTTCTTTACTAAGTCCTGATATCAAAACCATGTAATTTCCAGAAAGAGGTAAATGGGGAATTATTCCTAATCTCCATATTCCTTTTTTGTTAATTTTAAAGTCAAAGTCAGATGAACCACATGAACATTTTTCTTCCATTTCTTTATAAATAGATGCTTTGTATGTTTTTAGACAAGAATTACATTTTATTAGCCCATATTCTTCTAAATTTCCTATAGCTATTTTATGAGCATCAATAGCTGATTTCACCCTATCTAAAATATTTTTTTTAGCTGTTGCTTTGGTTCTAAAGTATTGATTATGCCTTCTCACCTCAGTTATTTCTTCAAATGCGATTTCTCCAGCTATACTTGAACCATACTTACTTAAAGAACGATATGGTGCAGTATATCCTTTAATGTCCATACTTTCTTTTATATTCAGTAGCTTATCTAAACGATTTGTAAGCTTAAAGTAAGATGATTTGAAACCTTTAAATCTGGACATCTCTTCTATATTAATGGTTTCATTTTGTATTTTATTTAAATACTTTTCCGTTTTACTTATAAGGGCAGATTCATCCATTAACTCACCGTGAGGACTTTTCACATCTAAAGACAACGCCAATCTTTATGATGCTATGTAGTAAGTTTTTAGCTATTTGATGATTAATAGCTATTTTTTTATGGTTTTAATTTTTTCATTTACATAGTGGAAACAATTATTTTTCATTGTGATATTATTAAAATTACCTCTTCATAGCTATTCCCTGAAAAAATAAATGAGAAATATATGTTATAATAATGACATATATATTATATTAAAGATATATATTGCACTAAGGAGATATATATTATAATAAAGAAATATATGCTACATTAGAGAGATATATTGCTCTAGGGAGATATATATTATAATAAAGAAATATATGCTA
>WRMT01000320.1 GCA_009777005.1 Methanobrevibacter sp.
TTAATTATATCATAAACATTCCAATAAAACTTTATAACATTTAAAAATAAAAATAAAAAAAACTTTAAAATAAAAGTCTTAAATCAGCAAAAGAGTTATTTAAATCTATAATTCTTTAAAAATAAAATAAAATGGATAATTAGTTGATAAAACTAATCTACCATTAAATATAAAACTTTAAATATTTATAATTATCCTTTCTTCTTGTGGAAAATTACAATCACAATGCCAATTCCTATAAAAAATATTACAAATAGAATTACTCCTAAATACATACTTCCAAAATCTTCTAAAGTCTCAGTATCGTTTGTTTCATTAATAGTTACATTTTTTAAGTTTTCAGTACCATTATCTACAGCTGCATTAGCTATGTTTTTAGAAATAGTATTACTATAATGAAGAACTCTATTTTTTAAACCATTATCATTCTTATCATTATCGCTTGTATCCTCTTTAGGCATATTATTAGTCTTATTAATCTTATCTGTATTATTTGTATTGTTTGTATTGTTTGTATTATTAGTATTGTTTGAATTATTTGTATTATTTGTAATGATTTCATGGTAGGATATTCTATTATTTACTGTATTAACTAAGGTTAAAAGATTATTTAATCCAACAAACGTAGTTTGTTGTGGAGTAATTAGTTTTAAGCTATTTATAGCATTATTTAAATCATCAGCAAGATCATTAATTGTAGCTTGATAAAATGCATTTCTCCCATTAATCATTATTGTTGCAGATTGTAAAACATTTACTAGTATAACCCAAGTTTCAGGAGTATAATCCCCTTGATTTAGTGAATTTGCATTATTAATAGCTAATTGAAGAATACTGTAATCTAAGCCTATGATTAAATCACTAGCAAAAGCTACTGAAAATATTGTAATGCTTATATCCAAATCAGCATTAATAGAATAATTTTCTGTAATGTCAAGGATATTAGATCCAGTTAAAGTAATTTGAGCAAATCCATTTGTAAATGTAACATAGTCTTGAAATATAAGATTATTAGAACTATCTCTTATTTCAACCAAGTAAGTTCTATCTGGAAGATTAGTAGAAAGATTAACTAGATTAGAACCATCTATACCAGAACCAGAAATGTTATATAATAACTCTGAATCAATGAAATTTTTCTTTAGACCCATATTTTGATTATTAATAGTTATTATATCCGTAGGAATATTTAAGATGATAGCTCCAGTTATTGAATTAGATCTTCCTAAATTTGAGTTAAAAAAGGAATTTGTTATCACTGGATTTGTATTTATACTATAAATAGCTCCTCCTCGATTTGCTTCATTATTTGCAAAAACAGTATCTGAAATATTTAAAAAACCATTATCATGAGCTATAGCTCCACCAACACCATTTGTTACATTATTTGAGTAAAAAATACAAGCTTTTATAAGGGCATCACAATTATTAGAATAAATTGTTCCTCCAGAACCATTTCCCGCAGTATTATTTATGAAATCAGTAGCTGTAATATCTAATAAACCACCAGATTGAGATATAACGCCACCATTAATAGCTGCATGATTTGATTTAAAAGCACTATCTTTTATTGTTATGTTACCCCTGTTACTTGAGGAAATAGCTCCTCCAGAATTTGTCACAGCGTAATTATTTGTGAAATTAGTGTTTACAATATTTAATGAGCTATTACTTTGATAGATTGCACCACCACTATTAGCTGCATTGTTTGAAATAAAATTACACTCATTAATAGATAAAACACAATTTTCCATAGTGAAAATAGCTCCACCCTCGCTCGCGTTATTATCTGTGAAATTAGAGTCAGTAATATTTAATGAGCCATTTCTTTGACGAATAGCTCCACCAAAACCAGATGCATTATTTGATTCAAAAATACAGCTAATTATAGTTGCATCACAATTTCCTACAATATTAATAGCTGGTCCATAGGCGTTTCCAGGATTTGTCACTCTGTTATTGATAAATTTAGTGTTAACAACATTTAATGAATAACCATTTTGATAAACAGCTCCTCCTTCAGATCCTGCTGTGTTATTGTCAAATGTACAGTTAATGAGGGTTAATGTTCCACCACTAGATGAAATTGCTCCTCCACGTAAATTATTGAAAGCATTGATAAATACAATGTTTTCAAATCTGACATTAAAGCCATTATTTGAAAATAACCAGTTGATATTTTGCCCATCTATAGTTGCAGGGCTATTTGGATTTGAAGTAAATGTAGTATCGTTATTTATAGTAATATTGACATTACCTGATCCAGAAAAAGTTCCAATTAAATCTATAGTATCACCAGATTGTGCAATAAGCATTACATCGGCAATTTTATCACCATTAGTTCCATTCACAGTATGAACTGCTGCTGAAACTGTAGAAAGACTTAGTATGAAAATAAGTAAAATCACAAGTAATGAGCTTATTTTTACACATTTTATTAAGTTTAGTCTACTTTTTTCCGTTTTTTCACCTCCTTTGATTTTATAAAAAAATCGTATAATCCTTAAAAATAATAGTTAAAACTATTATTTGATGCAATAATAGATTAAATTTTTATTTTTAAGTATATCGATGAAAAAAATTTTCTATAATTAAATAAGTTTAATTATAGTGTTTTTTTAAATTTGAGGTTATTAAAAACGCATTTAAAAAAAACATATGCATTTGACTATCAACTTTTTAAAAAAAAATAAAAAAAAGAATTATTGTTGTAGAACCCCATATATGGCAATAAAGACTTTTACTAATAATTAAAAATTGTAATCGTAATTATCTTTTATAAAATTAAGAGAAAATCATTTATTCAATGAGTGTTCATTTATTGATGCCAAAGATATTTTTATTTTATTTACTTATAAATATTGGCAAAAACAGCTTGAATTCATGAAAAATAATAGATTAATTTATAAGTAATTACAATATTTTTCCAAAAAAAATTTGTTTATTTATAAATACTACTAATTTTAATGAAAGAATTTTGGTAATAAGCGTGTAGAATTTTGATGATTTGCTTATATGTAGAATGTTTGTTAATTTTTGGTGAGATAGTCATATAGATTTTAAATAAAATTTTTAGAACATATCTATATAAAAATTATATTAATATTAACTAAAATGAAAT
>WRMT01000321.1 GCA_009777005.1 Methanobrevibacter sp.
GCTATTTTTTCTAAATAATAAATTTAAATTAAATAATGGTACATTAAGTCATTATGAGGAGGTTAAATTATGAAGAAATCAAATAAAAGATTTTTGCTAATGTTGGTTGCAGCTGTTTTGATTTTTTCACTAGTACCAGCAATATCATTTGCTGCAAGTGCAACAAGTGCAGAGAAAACAGATGATGGTACTGTTGAAATTACATCTAAAGCTAAAACTGCATCCTACAAGATAACTTGGAATGCAAACGGAGGGAAGATAGGAACAAAAAAAACTGTAGCTACTACAGTGAGGAAAGGTTCTAAATTAGCTAAAGTAGCTAAATCACCTAAACTTAGTGGATACACATTTAAAGGTTGGTACACCAAGAAATTTGGTGGTACTAAGATTAGTAAGAATACTAAGCCAAAAAAGAGTGTTACTTATTATGCTCGGTGGACGAAAAAAATTTCAAAGAGAGTATTGAATGGGGAAGAGAAGAAACTCGTCGGTGAATGGGAATCTACATGGGATGGAAGTTCTGTATATAAATTTGGTGCCGATGGATCTTATTTTCAGATTGCCAGAATTCGATTTGGATTTCAAAATTATGATGCAGGATTTAAAGGTTATTATTCAGTCAAAAATGGAATGATGACACTACGATACCAATATTTTAATGATTATGTTGGTAAAGGATTTACTGCACCTGAGATAGTTTGGAGTGACTGGGAAACAAGTAGTAACAGCCTTAAATTGTTTACTGAAGATGGGAAACAAAAAATGACATATGATGGAATTAATTATCGTAAGGTTTCTTAAAGTTAAATGTTTTCCTAATAACATTGCTTAAAAAGTATATTTTCATATATTCGTTCACATTTTATTATTATGTGAAATATATATTTTTTAAATTAGTAATTTATAAGAGAGGTAAAGTTTTTTTACTACCTCACATTTTTTTCTTTTTTTTTCCCTTTAAATTGGGAGTTTCATTGTTATTTCCTATGTGGTTGTAAATTAATATTAAAAATCTCTCAATTCTATTTTGCCAGTCCTTAATGAATTAAATATTTATATTTAATTATACATATTTATTTATACTAATTATAATATTTTACCCAATTTTGATATATTTAATGGAATAAAAAAATGATAAAATGAGAATTTATTTAGATACTTGTTGTTATAATAGACCTTTTGATGATAAGAGTCAGATGAGAATAAGATTAGAGAGTATGGCAAAATTACATATTCAAAAAAAAGTATATGATGGAGCATATGATTTGGTTTGGTCTTATATTCTTGATTATGAGAATAAAGAGAACCCTTATGATGATAGGCGAGAAAATATTCAAGAATGGGAAAATGAAGCTGAATTTTATTGTAAACCTTTAGATGAAATCTTAAATAAAGCAGAAGAATTAAAACCTAAAGGAATTAAAAGGAAAGATGCGTTACATATTTCTTGTGCAATATATAGCAAATGCGAGTATTTTATAACAACGGACTATAAATTACTTAAAAAACAGGTTGATGGAATAAAAATAGTAAATCCCCTTACTTTTATTGAAGAGAGAGGAGAATAATAAGATGAAAAGCGAAGCTGTACTTCGAAGCGAAGTAATGAAAAGTTTGATAAAGAATTTTGGATTAGTTGATGCTGAAAGATTTATAGATATTATTAAAAAAGATGATTTTGATTATACTGGGTGGCAGGGAGATTTATGGAAAGATAAAACCACTGCTGAAATACATAATGAAGCTAAACAATATTATTTGGAAAAAAAGAGAAAAAAATAAAAATAGTAATGTATATGTTTATATATTAAAATGATGATATAATTACATGTTTAGTAATGTAAAACTTTCATGATTTAATATTTGTGTAGTTATTATGGATTGTTTCTTATGTTTTTTAAAGAAAACTTAGGTTCAGTAGCTATTGATTTATTTCGTGTAATTCCTATGGATTTTCAGCTACATAACTCTAATTCTTCTAATTATGTTTCTAATTTTTCTAATCGTCTAACTAATAATGGTTATAATATTATACCTATTAGTACATTTTTTAATACTTTCCTTAATTTTTTCTCTATTTCATTGTTTTTATTTGATATATCTTTTTATTCTCTAGTTAAAAGGTTTAAAATTCTTTTAATATTTAAAAACAGTGAACTTATAGGGGGGGGGGCATCTAAATAATGTTATTGAATCTCTATTCTCTATTTATTCTATTTTAATTAATTTATTTTATTTTACTGTATGTTTTATTTTTTATTCTTTGATTTTTACTATTTTTAAGCGTTTTTTATTTTTAAAACTTAAAACCAGTGTTTTTAATATTTTCAAATGTTTATTAATTTTTTTAAAAACTTTCACTTTTTCTTTATATGCTTGTTTTCAAGGACTTATACAGCTATTTTTTGATTTTTTTAAGTATAATTTCTTTTCTTTTAAATTAATCATTAATTTTATATTAATTATTATAAAAAAGGAGAGGAGTATAATGTAAAAGGTCATTGATTCATTTTTTTCATATAACTATAGTATATTACTACATTTTTTTTAACTTTTAAAAAAATAACATTCTTAATTAGTAACCTTTTAAATCATTTAAATTTAATTTAAAAGATTTTTAACATTATTTATAAAAATTTTTATTTGTTACAAATATTAAGTAAAATAATACTATATAAAAAAATATTTTTTTTATTAATGATTTTTATTAAAATCTAAATGTGATTTTATGGAGTATATGATGAAAAATGTTTAATAATTATTTGATTAATTATTAAAAGTTGAATGTTTTAATAAAAAAGAAAAATAAGCTATTTTTGACAGTGTAAAAGAAGAATAGTTGAAATAATATAGGGGATAGCTATTAATAATAGCTATTTTTTCTAAATAATAAATTTAAATTAAAGTGTGGCACATTAAGCCACATGAGGAGGTTATATCATGAAGAAATCAACTAAAAGATTTTTGTTAATGTTATTAGCTATTGTTTTGATTTTTTCACTAGTACCTGCAACATCATTTGCTGCAAGTGCAACAAGTGCAGAGAAAACAGATGATGGTACTATTGAAATTACGTCTAAAGCTAAAACTGCATCCTACAAGATAACATGGAATGCAAAC
>WRMT01000322.1 GCA_009777005.1 Methanobrevibacter sp.
CTTAGATTTTCCTTTAAAAATTTTCTAGATAATAGATGTGAATAGGGATACATGAATTTCATGGTTAAAAATTTGCTAAATCATAAAAATATTAAAAATCATGATTAAAAAAAGAGTTAAAATGAGGATATGTTAAAATAAAATTAAATCGAATTTAATTTATTCTTTTTATATCATAAATATATCAAAATCTGAATCAAAACTAGTTATTTCTTTAATATCATTATTTCTCATAACATAGCTTAAGTTATCAAAAAAACCAATATTATTTATTAATGTGTGTTTTAATGCTTGTTTATAATATATTACATCTTCATAAACATTCATTTCTTTTAATTTATTATAAACATTAGCTGCTTTTTTTATTGTTCTGGGTTTTCTTTCACAATACTGTTAATGTTTTAAATAACCATTTCACTTATTATTCCTTGATTATCTTCTATTTTTTGTATTAATTCTAATGTTATATCATTATGTTTGTCTTTTTCAACAAATAACAACAAAAAAACTTGTTTTAGAAATATTATGATTAAAAACCAGTTTTATCCATGTAAACACTATTAATATTTCAAAAAAAGTGTAAAATTATTGAATCAATGCCAAAGTAACTACCATTCCCATTCTTGATACTCCATAAATTCGTCAAAGTTCATACATCTAATACCTAATTCATTGCACACATAAGGAATTTTTCTCTCGGGATTATAGTTTAAATTTTCTTCTGTAATTATTATTGCATTAATAGTAATGCCGAATGCAATTAAGTGAGGATCTGCCCAAAGACCTGTTGGAGAATTATCCCCATGTTTTTGGAAAGCATCAAATTGTTCAATGTCTTTAAGAGCTATTTGTTCATTTTCACCTAATTCAAGAAATATGAAATCTTTTTCTCTCCATTCCTCTTGAATATCATCTTTTCCTTTCCTTAACTCTTCGTAAACTTCTTTAACAGAAAAAAATGTTCTCTCTTTACACATTTCATAAATATTTCTCCATAATGATTTGAATATTTTTTTACTGAAAATGTTCATTTGAATAAAAGATGATGTATCAACAATAAACTTGTCCATTTTAATCACTGAATAGGAGTGTTTCTAATTTAGGTGTGTGTTTAAGCTGTAAACCCATGTATTCAGAAAAATCCGCCCCATTAATAATATTATTTTCATATGCAGAAAGAACTAATCTAGAGTACATTTTACCATTATATTTGATTTTATTGTTTAAATGAGAACCTCCACTTCTTTTTTTCTTTTTATTGGAATGTTCCTTGTTCCATTGTTTTTTCTTGAAATTATAAAAATCAGCTGTGGTTTTGTTTATATTCAAAATTTTCCTTAAGATTAACTCCCTACTAACACCATATTCATGAGATAATTCTAATAAATCTTTATCCTCCCACTCATCATAATCATAATCTTTTACTATAGGATTTTGAATAAAATCCCAAGAAGGAACTAAAAATTCCCCTGCTACAGCATTGCAAAAAATTTCTTTTTTAATTTCTTCATCTAAATCACAAATAACATTTTCTCCTAGCATTAAATGAACTAATTCATGGAATAAAGAGAAAATTCTGGGATTTACATCATCTGAACCATTTAATAGAATGATGGGATAATACTCATGATAAATAGCTAATGCTTTCATTTCATTTAAAGAAACATTTTTTTCTGTTTCAAAAATAAGTATTCCTAAGTTATTTAATCCATCTTTCCATTCATTAAGAAATCTATAGTGTTTATAATCTTTAACATTATTTTTATTCAATATCCACTTTTTTTGTTCGGGTAAAGAGATATTTAAAATTTTTCTTATCTTTAATGCAAAATCCACTATATTTTCAGATATAAATTTGTTTTTAGAGAAATCTATTAAAGGTAATTTCATATTTTCCATTAACTCAATATAATTATTTCTCATGAACTTAGATTTACGGATATTATAAATTAACTCAGGACTTTTATTTTCAAAATCAATATGTTGCTTTCTATATTCCACAAAACTCATTTTGTCTTTAGGAGGTATTTTACTTCTAAAAAAAAATGCAGAAGCTCTTTTAAACTGTTTACTTAAATCTCTTAACTGGTTCCATGTAGGTTCAACACTTCCATTTTCCCATTTTTCGAATCTATCCTTAAATTTTTTGGGTAAATTTTTTTTGTTGTAACCTGCTTCAATCCTAGCCCATCTCATAATATCTGGGTTGATTTTTGCTCTAGAAGTCATAATATCCTATTCCAATATTGATGTTTGTATCTCTTTTTTATTTGTATTATATTTAATCAATTGAACTTTTTTTTTATAAAAGATTTAAATTTAATTAAATCTTATCAAAATATATTCGCAAAATATAATTATTTAACAAAATGACTTATAATATATTTGAGTAATTATATTCTTTCATACTTAACATGTTAATATAATACTATTTAAATTTTTAGTAATAAATGAAATCAATATTTCAGTTAAAAGTAAATTTTTAGAAGTAAATGAAGATTATTTAGAAAAGGAATATTGATAAAATTTATTCTAAATTCAAAAGAAAATTTTAAAAAGAACTGAACAAAAAGAAATATTTAAAATTAAGATGATTTAGGAGCTATTTATATGAAAGATATTTATAGGATTAAAAAAGACCTAAAGAAAGTCAATGAAAGAATAGCTAAGAAGAAAGAATTAATAAAAGAATATCCAGAAGATATAAGATTAAAATTAAGTTTAAAATCTTTGAAGTAGAAAATAAGTATTATATCAGAAATTAGAAAATGATTGATAAACTTTGATAATAGCTATAAATCTTTAAAAAATTAATAGCAAGCTATAAAATCCTAATTAAAATCCATGAAAATAATCTATTTTTCATTTTGATTTGATTTATTATTAAATTGAACATGGAATAAGGTTTTTTTCACACATTTTAGGGTTTTGGATTAAAGGTGATTTTTGTTTTTATTTAATATTTTTCTCATTAAGTCTAATAAAACTTTTTTAAGAAATGATTTTAAAGTCTTTTAAAACTTGATTTATATGGTTAAAAATCATTTAATTTAATAAAATAATATTATAAAATATTTATTTTTAAAAATTATAAATAAAATTTAATTAAATTATAAAA
>WRMT01000323.1 GCA_009777005.1 Methanobrevibacter sp.
ATACTATTTTTAGCTATGCTTAACTTAATGGGCTTTTTTGCTATTGGAGAGCGACCTAATTCCAAAGGAACACCAGATATTATAATTAAAAAAGACAATCTAATAGTAGTATGTGAGCTAAAATACAACTTAAATGAACCATTAGAACACTTAGCTAATGAAGCTATAAAACAAATTAAAGACAATGAATACTACAAACCCTATTTAAATTATGATGTTGTTCTATTAGCTATAGCATTTGGAGACCGTGAAGCCAAATCAATAATGGAACCTCTGAAAAGTAAAAAATAGATAATTATAATTAATAATAATAGAGAGGTTTATATGAAAAAATTACCTCTAATTTAACTTTTTTTGTGACAATTATTTCATCATATTTTTCAGTGAATTGTTTTATAGTAATCGACAGAACTTTTTAAAATAATAAATTTCAAAACCTTATTAGAATTGGATTTTTAATAAATTAAATGTTTTTAACCATTAATTTTTTAAATATTAACATTTCGAAATCAATAATGTATTTTACTGAAAAAAATAATAATTAAATAGCTATTTCCCATTAATATATTTTAAATTTTAATTCACTAGTTTTAATAGCTTTAATACAGTAATATATTAGAGAATTATAAAAAAACATATTATTCAAAGCATTCTGGAAATTTTTCACGAAAAGCTTTGAATTGGACAGGATTCTGTTGTTCTTCTAATCTAATATAATCTTCCCTATCTTCACCTTCTAACCAAGACAAATAAGTCCAAATAGTCGGTATTTCAAAAAGAGGTTCATATTGATTAGCATAGTTAGGATTTTTAATAACCATATCTCGCAGATTAAGCTTTGTACCAATAGGCGTTGTTATAATCATATCTTCATTAACATTACTTGTCATGTAAAATCACCTCTTTCTAAGTTTATAAGGAGTATACTTAAATTCAATTCCATATTTTTGGAATTCTATATTGTACTCATTAATTATGTCAATTATATTCTCTTTATAATATTTATATTTTACACTACTCCTTACATTAGGGAGTTCATATTTTATATAAGGATTATTTTTAAAAGCATTTTTTTCTAATTTTATAAAAATTTCATCAGCTTTAATTCTAAGATTACTTATATCCTTTTTACTTAATTTTTTAAATGAATTTTTCATGTTTAAAAAACCATAATTACCAGAAATTCCACTATTAACTATCTTATGATTTAGCATATTAACTATGTCCTCTGGATGAGGTAACGGGGTTCCTGAAGTATGATTATGTATTATGTATAATGTTTTTTCACCATTCGCAGCTTTTAAAATTAAAGAATTACTATATCCTACCTTATTAATATCACCTATTGTTTTAACACCTATTTTAGTTTTCATTCCCTTTGTTTCCCATTGAATTTCAACATGAGAATTAAGAGTTTTTCTGATATGATTAATAGTATTAATAACTAACTTCTCATCAAAATAAATTTTACTTAATTTTTCTTTTAAGTCTTCAAAATCTATATTTTTTCTATTAAATCCTTTTTGATTAATTTCCTGTGAAAAATCCTTAGATTCCACATGATTGTGAGATAATACATCAAAGCCATATTGATAATTAACAAGATTGCCAGGAATAATATTAATATTTTCTTCAGTTATTAAATCTGTGACTTTTTTAGGATTTTTTCGATTGATATTAGAGTTATCCTCAGAATCATTGAAATAATTGTAATTATTCCAAGGAAAATATTGATTATTCATAGAAATAGCTATTGGATTTGATTGTATTTGAATTATAACTTTTATTTAAGCTAAATTTTACAAATAAATATGAGTATTTCAACATTAAAACAATATTTCAATATTAAAACAATATTTCTATAGATTAAAATAGCTTCTTTCATAAAATAATCATCATTCATTTAACACATAAATATTGTAATCAACAGAACTTTTTAAAATAATAAGTTTCAAAATCTTATTAGAATTAGACTTTTAATAAATTAAATTTTTTTAAATATTATCATTTCAATATCAAAAGTCTTTTACTATATTATTACTATGAATTAGGTAAAAATTAGCTTAAATATTTTTTAAAAGTAAATCCAGCTAATTCATAAGATATTTCAAATAATAAAAAGTAAAAAAATGTTGAAATACTTAAAAAATCAAAATTAGCTATTTGAAAACATGTAAAACTTTGAAAAACACTTAGAAAACTTAAGATAAAAATAGCTATTTTCATGGTAAATCTATATTCAAAAAACACTTTAAAAAACTTATTTTTAT
This sequence comes from Methanobrevibacter sp., assembly GCA_009777005.1. GTDB lineage: Archaea > Methanobacteriota > Methanobacteria > Methanobacteriales > Methanobacteriaceae > Methanorudis. The sequence continues at coordinate 2,271 of WRMT01000323.1, forward strand.
ATATTCTTTTATTATCATTTCCAATTTCATCAATAAAAGCTGAAAATGCACAAAATCCTAAAGTAGCTAAACTTAAACTAGGCATCCCTAAAATAAAAAGTAAAAAAAGAAAGGTGAAAAATGTTACAATGTGATGAATTCCATCTATTTTAAAGGATAGTAATGTTCCAATCAATATTCCAATAAAAATATAGCTAGCATCAAGGTTATTTGAGGATAAGTAAGCTATAGCTACTGCAGACAATATTCCAATGACAATAGCTATTTTTTTATTTGATTTTTCATCATATTCATCATCTGAAAGCTTCATTAAAAATCCTGATATTGAGTATAAAATAGCTATTACTAAAAAATTCACTTATTAACACCTTTAGTACAAGTTGAAAAAAATTAATGTGGGTAAAAAATGTTTAAATTTAAATTATTTTGTAAAATTAATTATTTACTTAAAAATGTAATTTTAATAAATTATTTATTTAATTAATAATATTTAAAGTTTAAAAATATTAAATACATTTATTAGAAACCTAGAATCATTTGAAAAGAAATAAATAAAAAAATCAAACAAGTTTCCCTTAAAAAATATTCACATCTAGCACTTTAAAACAAATAAAAAAAAATCAAAACAATAAAATAACACAGCAAAAAAATAATCGCGGCAAAATCAGGAGAAAAATTAAAATTTAGAAAAAAACTATATCCCCTAAGTAAAAATAGCTAAAAAAAATATTAAACTCTACCCTTGAAGAAAAAAATAGCTAAAAAAAAATATTTAATTTTAAAAAGTTGAAAAGATTAAGATTTTTCATTGATTTTATCCAAAACTCCAGCTAGTAT
>WRMT01000324.1 GCA_009777005.1 Methanobrevibacter sp.
ACACATCATAATTAAGAAATATAAATTATAATTAAAAAATATAAATCATATTTAACAAAAATACAACATAATTAACCAATATAAATCATAAATAACAAAAATATATCTTAATTAAGAAATATATATTCCATACGATTTTTTTTGATAAACAATTTCACATCATCAAATACTTTAAAATATATCAAAGACAAGTTTTAAAAAAGTTTATTAAATTGACAACATTGACTTATTAAGCTATTTTTTTATTAATCTAAGCATTTTCACAAACCAAAAATTTTCAAAAACAAATCAATATCATTAAATTAATTATAAATTTTATTATAATAATATTTAATTATTTCATTTAGACATACATTAATAATGTAATAATTTTTTAAGAGTTTTAATTTAAAGAGATATGTGGAGTTATTATGAAATTAAATTTTTATGGTGGAGTAAACGAAATTGGTGGAAATAAGATATTAGTAAATGACAAAAATCTTTCTAATTCATCAAAAGACACATCTTTGTTTTTAGATTTTGGTATGAGTTTTTCAAAAGCAGGAAGCTATTTTTCAGAATTTCTACAACCACGAAAACTTAATGGAGTAATGGACTTTATAGAACTTGGTTTACTACCTAAAATTAAAGGAATATATAGGGAAGACTATTTAAAACACTGTGGAATTAATAGTCCTGAAGAACCTAGTGTAGATGGAGTCCTTTTATCTCACGCACATATGGATCACTGCTCCTATATTCATCATTTAAGAGAAGATATTCCTATTTTTATGCAAAAAGAATCAGAAATAATATTAAAAGTTTTAGAAGAAACTGGTAAAGGATCGTTTGCAGAAATAATTAATCTTAAAAAAAGCTTTCATTATGTTCCTAAAAAAAGCGAGGGATATAAAAAACTTATAGGTGAGGATTCTAAAATTAAAAGAAAAATTGTAACTGTAGATGCATATTCACCAATTGAAATTAATGGGTTTAAAATTACTTCAATTCCGGTTGATCATTCTTTACCTGGATCATCTGCCTATTTTTTAGAAAATGATAATGAAGCTATTGTTTACACTGGAGATATTCGTTTTCATGGTAGAAATAAAAAATGTAGTGATAAATTTGTAACTGAATCTCAAAAATTCAACCCTACCATAATGCTATGTGAAGGAACAAGAATCAATGAAAAAGAGAAAAAAAGTGAAAAAGATATTGAAATTGAAGCTACCAATTTACTCAAAAACCATAAAGGATTTGCTATTGTTAATTATCCCATCAGAGACTTAGATAGGTTAATAACTTTTTATAATGTTGCAAAAAATACTGATAGGATTTTAGCTATAAATTCTAAACAAGCCTATATGTTAGAATTACTCGAAAATGAAAAAAGTATAGAAAAAAATAAGTATCCTCATTTAAAAGATTCAAATGTTTGTGTTTACTTCCCTCGTAAAAAACAAGGTTTGATTTCAGGAAAACACTATGTTTGCTATGATGGAAACTGGAAAATCTTAGATTCTGATGATGATGAAATCCAGAAAGATTATGAAAAATGGGAAAGAAAATTTTTAGATAGTGACAATTTTATCACATACAAGGATCTTAAAGAAAGCCCAAGTAAATATATCTTCCGATGTGATTTCTTTGAACTTAAAGAATTAATTGATATAAAACCAAAAAATGGAATATACATTCATTCATTAACTGAACCATTTAATGAAGAGATGGAAATTGATTTTAATCGAGTACAAAATTGGTTGAAACGATTTAATCTTTTACCCATTCATAAAATGCATGTTTCAGGTCATGGAAGTGGTGTAGAGATTTTAAATATGATTAGAGAAATTAATCCAGAAAAACTATACCCTATACATACTGAACACCCAGAATCATTCAATGTTTTAAAGGATGAAGGAATTGAAATAATCCATCCCAAGCTTAGTTATTAAAATTTTCTAAAATTGAAGTTTTCATTTACAACCAACCCTAACAACAACCTAAGCTCCATTATTAAAACTTTCCAAAATTGAAACTTTCATTTACAACCCCTAACAAAAACCTAAGCTCCATTATTAAAACTTTCCAAAATTGAAGCTTTCATTTACAACCCCTAACAAAAACCTAAGCTCCATTATTAAAACTTTCCAAAACTGAAACTTTCATTTACAACCAACCCTAACAAAAACCTAAGCTCCATTTATTAGCTAATGATTAAATTACTGAAAGAAATGTTTAATAGCTAAATTTATAATTTATGAAGAATCTGCAGTAGCTTCTTTCAAAGTATCAATAATACAATTTGCATTCCAACCAACAATATCTGTTACTACTTTTTCAAGATTTTCAGGAATATCTTCCATTCCTTGTGGTTTTACAAGCACGATTGGCTTTTTATATTTAATAGCTGCTTCCACAATATTGTCAATATCTTCCTTATTTTTACTATACAATCCAGATAAAATCACTATAACATCAATTTTACTAAAAAAATTTTCTGATAAGTTTGAATAAAAACCAGCTACTGATTCTTTCCATAAAAAATCATTTTTTGAATATAATTTTTCCACAAAATTAGAATATTCACTATTTCCATCAATTCCTTTACTTATTAGAAGATTATAAATTTTATCATCTTTTTCTTCTTCAAACATAATATTCCCTTCAAATCAATCTTAAATATATTTCATCTAATTTTTCAATCATATATAGAAATTTATTATTATAAATAATATACATATTTTAAAATAATTATATTTAATCCTATTTTTGAAAACATAAATATGTTTATATTAGAAATTGAAAAAATTGTATATATTGATAATTTACTTTTTCCAAATAGATTTCTAAAAAAATCATGATAATGATGAGGATAATAATAATTTAATTAATTTAAATAAACAAGGATAATTCAAAAATAAAAGAAAAACAAGAATAATAATATATTAATGAAAACAAATAAGAATAATTCAAAAATAAAAGAAAAACAAGAATAATAATATATTAATGAAAACAAATAAGAATAATTCAAAAATAAAAGAAAACAAGATAAAATTGTATTAATAAAAATAAACAAGGTAATTCAAA
>WRMT01000325.1 GCA_009777005.1 Methanobrevibacter sp.
TATGATAATAATTTTAATATATTTTTCTTTACTAAATATATATTCTAAATATAAATAATTCATAAAAAAAATTACATAAAAAAATGTTTAATTTTAAATAGCTTCAAAGTTCAATTTCTTTCTTAAATGCAAAAATATTAGCTAAATATACTAAAAACCCAAGTATAAAGTAAACAATAACTTGTATGTCCAATATTCCAGTTTCAATACCTAAAATTGTATAAGTTAAAAGGATAGCATATAGAGCAATGTAAAATGAGTCTTTTGTTTTCTGAATAATTTTATATCCTATTCCTAAGATAAAACCAAGAAAACCCATACCAATAGCTACTCCCAATCGACCAAAATCAACTATCATTGGACCGATGAGGGTTGGAGTAACTGTTACTTCTGTTCTCCAAGCTATTAATTTTCCAATTGTCATTCTCGGACCTAAATCACTTCCAGGAATTGAACTAAGAGTTAATGCTCCATGTTTAAGTCCAAAATCTCCTGAAATATAATTTAACAAATTTAAAACATGTAAAGTAAAGTCAGCTCTACTTTGAAGTGAGTAAAGTGGGCTGGTATTACTGGTTATCATATATTCTTCAAGTGATCTAAAGTACCCAATTCCAATTATAACTCCTATTCCAATTATTGCTCCAATAATAATTTCCCAAAGAGCTAAAATTTCTCCATAATAGCTAATTATTATCATTATAAGTAACACAGCTATTATGGGAGTTCTATATCCTAATGCAAATAAGAAAAAGCTACTAATAGCTATAAGGAGGATAAATCTAAATCTTGCTTGTGATCTTGTGATTAATTTTTGTTTATACTTGTTTAAATATGATGCAGCTAAAAGTCCTATTCCAGGAATCATTAAAAATACTGGCATTGTTAAAATAGGCTTTAAGCTATATCTAAGTGATGGTTTGATTAATGGAATTCCTCCAACTGAAGCAACACTTAAAAAAAAGAATATTACTCCAACTAAAATAAGGCAAAACCCTATAGAGTAAATGTCATCATAATTAAATTTTATAAATGATAAATAGGTATTTTTATTTTTTTTATTTTCATTATTATTTTCTTTATGGGAATTGTAATTATTATTTAAGATGTTTTTATTTTCTTCATCTTTATTATTATTCAAATTGTATTTGTTATTTAAGATGTTTTTATTTTCTTCATCTTTATTATTATTATTCAAATTGTCTTTATTTTCTTTATTAACTTTTTTATTATTAAAAAAATAATTAGGAAGAATCATTGACCCAATTAAAAATGATATAAATCCAATAGCTATGTTTATTTGCAAGTCTAAAGAAATAGGACTCATAGAAAGAAGTAAAAATATTGCAAAAAGTAAAATCACGATTGCCGGAGCAAATATATGATTTGCAATAATTTTGTTTCTTTTTACGATTGATAATAAGTTTTCATTTGGATATAAACTTTTTAAATAGCTATTTACCCATTGCTTTTCAAAAAAGTTACAAATTTCAAATATAATAGTGAAAAAAAAGGATCTTCTAAATGATTTTGTTAAAAATTTTAAAATGTAAGTGCTAATTGTATATAAACTACTCATTGTATCTCCTAAAGATTAGCTATTGATTATCTATTTTTTTAAGTAGCCATTGATTTTTTTTAAGTAGCTATTTGATATAAATTTGTGATGTAAAATTTCTTCAGATTAGCTATAAAAAATCTTTAATTTTATTAAATTTAGCTTATATGAACTTTAACTCACTTTTCTAATGTTTATAACATCATAAGAGTTTTCAATTGCTTGAATATCTTTTTCTGTACTGTTGTAAATTCTAATGGTTATTATGTCAGTTTGTCCATTAAAAGTTCCAAGTATTTCTGAAGCAAGATCTAATTCCTTATTTTGAGCCATAATAATAATTAATTGGTCTTGTACACTATCGCTTAATGGTCTAATTGACTCTCGTTTACCATTTAACTGTAAAGCATTAGTTAAATTTTGTTGTATGAGACTATCTTTTAAATCAATAGCTACTGTTGTGTAAATAGTATAGTTGGTTTCATTTGGTATGTTTTTTACAATATCATTTAAATTTCTAATATTTTCTGGCTTAACTTGGATTTCAGTTACATTATTGTATTTTTCACCATCTGTTTCAAGAGTTATATATTCTATGTAAATATCTGCATTTTTCACATCTTTATAAAGCCCTGCAAGAATTAATTGCCCATCTACATCAACTAAAACCTTAACATTAGCTCCTTTATAATCATCAACCCACTGGACGGTTCCATAAAATTCTTGATATTCTCCAGTACTAGAATTGTATCCTCCAAAATGGGTTTTTATAACCTTCCCTTCTCTATAGAAAGACAAATATTTTTCAGCTAATTTGTTCATTGTTGATGAATCAAATGAAAAGGATTGTGTTCTCTCTTCATTTCCTCCAATTTGTGTGAAAGCAAACACTACTGCTCCAACAACACACACTATTATTATCACATCAACCCATGTGAATCTCTTCAAAATTTTTTTTAAGTTTGGTTTTTTCATATTTTTCCCCCTTTTTAAGTTGATAAAAATGCAAGTTAAATAAATATTAATAATTTCATTATAAAAAAAATATAAAAGATTTTAAATTAAAATTAAAAATAAATATTTTAATACTTTTTACTTTTAGCTTTTTTATATTTATTCTGTAGCTATTTCATATTTATATATAAGTTTGGTGTTTACAATAATCATTAGCTTTAAACTAGAAATTTCAATAAGCTCTAAATAATAATCTTATTCATTTTTTTTTAATTAATTATTTTATTATTCTATTTTATCATTTTATTAAATTATATGCTAATATTTACTTTAATTTTTATAAGATTATTTTGATAAATATCAATTTTAATATTTAATGATAATTTAAGCTATTTTTTTTATTAAATCTTTTTTATCAATATAAAAAATTATTGGAAATTTTAATTAATATTAATGATAATTTGCATAATTTTTTAAAAATTATTTAACATTTATAGAATAATAATTCATAAAAAGTGAATGGATAAATTTAATTATTTGTATATGAAT
>WRMT01000326.1 GCA_009777005.1 Methanobrevibacter sp.
TTGAAAAAGATGGGAAAAAATTAAATCTTCTTAATGAGTATCTATTTCCGAAAATATTTGGTGAAAATGGATGTGAAGATGAAACATTGCATTTGGTTAACACTTTTACAGGAAAAACCTTCACAGATGTCTATTATATTTCTAAAGACTCCAAATTTAATGGAAAAGGTGATTAACATGGATAAATCTGTAAATAAAATGTATGAAAAAACATTACATGTTTTACAAGATCAAAAAGAATATTTAGCATATATTAGAGTAGAACAAGCCGAATTAGACTATAAAGCTCGATAAAATATGCAGTAGATGAAGGAAAAGAAGAAGAAAAAATAGAAATAGCTAAAAATTTCAAAAATGAGGGAATTCCTTTTGAAACAATAGCTAAAGCAACTGGATTACCACTTGAAAAAATTAAAAAACTTTAAAAATCACCAAAACTTATAAATAATTAGATTATTCAATTTATCAAAGCATAAGTTATTAATTAAACACAAATATACTGTTAATATCTTCAAAAATTCAGTAATTAGTTCTTATAATGGAGATATTGTAGTTAATTATATTCCCTAAAAAAAGTTTTTAATTGTTGATTTCTCTAAATTATTGTTTAATTTTAAGAATCCAAGTTAGATAGTGATTAATTTAATAAAATAGTATTAAAAAAATTTTATTTTTAAAAATATTGATTTTAAAAATATAATTTAATAAATAAAAATTATAAATTAATATTTAAAATAATGATTACTTAAAAACTTTATATCCTAGATTATATTATAAAAACAAACAAATTATCCAACTACAAATCATGATTATGAAATTTACAAGTAATTTTTTTGGGACACTTAAATTCACTGGGAATATGCTATCTGAAATTTTCATTAAATCTCAAATAAAGATTATAAACGTAAATATGGATTATAAATTCATGGGAATTGATAAATTTTAAAATTTAAAAATCCCAGTAACTTTACATAGTCAATTTATCAAATTAATATATTTAAATAAAAATTGTTATCTAAATAGGTATTAGGCAGGATTCTATGGACATTGTATCTTCAGTCATTTATATAGTTCTATTCACTGTATTATTAGTTTTTGTTTTTTCAATGGGATTATTAACACCAATGATTGGGAAAAAGGATTTTTTATCAGTTATAGCTATTGGTTGTATAGTTGGATTAATTGGAGGAGGATTTTTAATTGCTCCAGTCTATGATGAATTACCTAATGTTGTAGGACCTGTTCGTCAGGTTTTTGCAGAAAATGAAGTTGTTTTCATTGAATTTTCAACTAATCTCAATGCAAGTAATATTATAAAACAGATTGAAGAAATCGATGGTGTTACTTCAGTTGAAAATAATGGTTTGTTTCTTGAAACCACGAGTTTTTCCGATGGAAGAAAAAAGATTATTGAAGAAAAAATTCCAATTGTGGATGAAAATTTCAAATCTTGGAATGTAAATTCTTCTGGAAAAATTAATATAAACATTACAGAAGGATATGATTCTAATCATGCAATAAAGGTTTTATCCGACTGGTTAATGTATACTGCAGAAATTGAAACCAAATATTCTGTAATAAAAGTTAAAATTAATGTAGAATCAAATAAAATCGATAATCTTTTAAATTATTTAGAAGCTAATGAAATTGTTATATCCTCTGTTGAAGGTCCAGTACAAAGTACTATTGAGGATACTAAAAATACAATGCTTGATAGAAGTATAATCATTTTTTGCATGGGTATTTTAGGAATTATTGTGGCATTATTCGGAATTCATTATGATGAAACTATTGAATATTTGAAAAAATCAAAAAAAGAATTAAAAATCAAGATAATTGACTTAAGAGAAGAGATTAAAGACAAACTAGAAGAATTAGTAGAGGATTTTGGAGATAAAAAGGAAGTTTTTATTGAGAATATTAGGGATAGGAAGGAAGTTTTTATTGAGAATATTAAGGATAGGAAGGAAGGATTTATTGAGAATATTAGGGATAAAAAGGAAGTTTTTGTTGAGGATGTTGGAGATGAAAAGGAAGTTTTTGTTGAGGATGTTGGAGATGAAAAGGAAGTTTTTGTTGAGGATGTTGGAGATGAAAAGGAAGTTTTTGTTGAGGATGTTGGAGATGAAAATGAAGATTTTATTGAGAATAGTAGAGACAATATAGAAGAAGTAATAGAGGGAATTAGAAACAAGAGAAGAAAAAATTAAAACGGAAAAACTATATATTTTTAATTGTCTGATAAATGATTTCAATACTTCAACTATAATATTAATCAATCATATTTCTAATAAATTGATTTCTTAATTGATAATATGGATAAAAAAATTATAATAGCTACTGTTCTTTTTGTTACTATTGCTATTAGCGGGTGTATAACTTCTTCAATAGAAAATATTGACTTAACAATGTCTGAAATTAGTCAAAATATTGTTGATGGTGATAGGAATTATAATGAAGCAGTTAAATATGTTAATAGTCGTAATTACGATGCTGCTGATGAAAAAATTAAAAATGCTATCACAAGTTTCAATGAAGGACAAAATAAGTTTCTTTCAATTGATAATGTGAATGAAATTAATGAAACAATTTATACTCAATATATTAATTTAATAAAAGAAGAAATTTCTTTGAAACAAAATGCAACAATTAATCTACAATTAGCTATTCAATATTATAAATCTGGAAATAATGAAACAGCTAATGGATATGTAACTAAAGCTAATTCTTTCATGACACAAGGAGTTGTTATTCAAAATCAACGCCATAATCTTGCTGTAAATAATCCAGATAAATTTAAATAAGATTATTTGTAATAATCTATTTATATATTATGTGAATCTTATTTATTTTATTAGTTGTTAATTGTGTGAAAGTTTTAGAAAAAATAATAGTAAATATTTTTTTATCTGGATTTAATGTTATTTAATTAAATATAATGTAATAATTTTTAATGTTTTAAATTTTATAGTATTTTTTGTCTTGTTTAATGTCATTTAATTGATATAATGTAATAATTTTAAACATTTTAAATTTAATAATCATTTAAATTTTCATAAT
>WRMT01000327.1 GCA_009777005.1 Methanobrevibacter sp.
TTAAATAATATAATAATATTTTTAAGAATATTTAAGAAATATTATATTACTATTCATTATTTAAAGAAATTATATAAAAATTAATATTATAAAAAACATGAAAAATTACTTTTGGAACACATTCTAAAAGATTTATTTTATTTTAATATGTTTTTGATGAAAAAGTTGATAAATATAGGTTATTACCAAACTTCTTTCATCAAAATCAATATTCATTTATAAATAAATAAGATTTTTTGGAAAATTATTTGGTAATGAGCTATATAACATTTTGACAGCACCTTAAAAATAAAAAAAGTAAATTAAAATTGAGAAAAATTAAAAAGTTAAATAGCTAAAATTAGCTATTAATTTTAACTTCTGATTTCACTCCAATCAACAAAGCTAAAATTAGCTATTAATTTTAACTTCTGATTTCACTCCAATCAACAAAGCTAAAATTAGCTATTAATTTTAATTTCTGATTTACTCCAATCAACAAAGCTAAAATTAGCTATTAATTTTAATTTTAGATTTTACTCCAATTAACGAAGCTAAAATTGCAATTACACAAAGAATAGTAGAAATTATAAAAGCTATTTGAGAACTTTGAATAAGTAAAGGGAAATACTCCTGTGTAATTTGAACTGACCCCATTGTAATTGCAAAAATAACTGTTAACATTCCTAAACTCATAGTTTGACCAATGACCCTAACAGTGGAAACAGTTGCAGAAGCTATTGGAGCTAATTTCCTTGGAACTGAACCCATGATCGAATTAGTATTAGGTGATGAGAAAATTCCATAACCAATACCTTGTAAAATCATGGATATTATAATAATTACAAGAGGGGTTCCTTCATTTAAAAATATCAATAGGAATAATGCAACTGCAACAAAACCCATGCCTAAAGCAGCTAATTTTTGTGGTTCAAATTTATCTGAAAGTTTTCCTGAAAATGGAGCTATAATAGCCATTAATGCTGGAGTAACAATAAGAATAAATCCTGTAGTTTGAGGGTCTAAGTTCATAATATATTGAAAATGATAGCTTAGAATATATGTTACAACAAAAGTAGCTAAATAGCTAATAAGAGCAGCTAAATTAGATGAAGCAAATTTAATATTTTTAAACAATTTCATATGGAAAACTGGGAATTTTTGTCTTAATTCAAACAATGTAAAACCTACAAGTAAGAGTAAACCAAGAACTGTTAAAATTACTCCTGCATCTTGATTTAAGATTGTGAATCCATACATAAATAGTAAAATACCAATAGAATATATTATTGTTCCAATAAAATCAAATGGATGATCTTTACCAGATATCCATTCCTTACGAACTTTGAACATAGTTAAAATCAGAGGAATGAACAACAATGGAACTATAACATAAAAAATACTTTGCCAACCAAGATTTTTAGTTAATATTCCTCCTAAAACAGGAGCCAATGTAAGACCTATATAAACACTTGAAATAGCTATTCCAATAGCTTTACCTCGTTCATTAGGAGGTAATGCCTCAGTTATCATAGCAAAACCAGCTACATTCACCATTGAAACAGCTATTCCTTGAATAACTCTAAAAAGTATTAATGACTCTGCTGAGAAAGCTAAAGATGCTCCAATAGTACTAATTATAAGTATTACTATTCCTAATGAAAAAAATTTTTTTAATCCGAATTTTCCAGATAATTTTCCAAAGGGAACAGAAAAAATAGCTATTGCAAGTAAAAATGAAGTAGCTAACCAATTTTGCAAGATTATATCAATCGTGAATTCTTTAGCTATTGCTGGAAGAGCTACAGTTATTGATGATGTTAAAAATGCTGCTAAAAAAGAAGTAAAAGCTACTGCAAAGATAATAATATTTTTAGAGGAATATTTTTTTAAAATATGCTCTCCTTCTGAATTATCCTCAATATTTTCGGGAATATTGTTTTTTTCACCAATAGCTGAAGCATCACTTAAATTTTCATGAATACTATTCTCTTTTTCAATATTTGTTTTATCTAAATCATTCTTTTTTTCATCCATGATTTCACCCCTATTTCATCACAATCATATCAGATGTAATATTATTATTTTCATCAATTTGAACTAAACATCCACTTCCATTTTCTAACATTCCTGGATTAACAATTGCTGTATTTCCTATTTTACTAAAAGTTACTGATTCATGAACATGACCACAAAAATTTATAGCTGGTTGGTATTCATCAATGATTTTCCTAACAGCTTCACTTCCAACATGAGCTCCACTTTCAATAATGTCTGCTTCACTATTATATGGAGGTGCATGAGTTAGTAAAATATTTAGTTTTTCAACAGTATTTTTTTCTTTTCCTACTTTTTTCTCTATTCCTCCTGCTTTTTTGGATTTGAAAAGTTTTTCTAAATTACTATATAGAACCTCATCATCAAATTCGAAAGGAGTATTAAAAGGAGTTGGGTTAGATCCACCAAAACCATAAATAAGTAAATTATCATATTCCACTATATTATTATGAGCACATTTAGCATTAGACTTATTAATTTTTTCAAATACTTCTTCTGTATCACAATTTCCAGGAATAGCTACTACTGTGGCAGAAAAGCTAGAAATTTTATTTAAAAAATCTTCAGCAAATTCTGAAGGTCCAAAGTTAGTTATATCACCTGAAACAATTATTAAATCTAGATTATTATTCTTTAGATAATCATACAACCCCTGATTCTCTTTAGCATGTATATCACTTATAGCTAAAATTTTCAATTAATCACCTCGATATCTAATAATGTTTAATCTATTTAATCTATAATGTATTAAATCTATTTTCATAAATTATCAAGTAGTCATGTAAAGTTATTTATTAACTATTTACATATATAATCTTTTTCATGAATAAATATTCGTTTTAGGAAAAATAATGAATTATAAATAAAAATTATAGAATAATAGAAAAATTTGAAATATATCCTCTGAAACTTAATTTTACATATTTTCTGGATTTTTAAAAAATATTAAATTAATATTTAATTTATTCATATAACAAAAATCTACATCTTCAAAATTTTTTAAAAAAATTTTATAA
>WRMT01000328.1 GCA_009777005.1 Methanobrevibacter sp.
CAAGATTATTGTTCAGATTTTCGGGGAAAATTATGGGCTTTTTTCTTAAGTTGACAGCATTGGTATTGAGAGTGTAAAGTTGTTGGCTCCTGCGAAAAATTTATTCTGAAAAAATGGTTATTTTTCTATATTAAAATTAAGAAAAATATATCGCATAAAATATTTTTTAAGAGGCAAATTTTTGACACAGTCATGAAACATGATTTTTTAATTAATAATAAAAATTAAATTACCAAGATAATAGTTGTATAAATTCAATAAAAAGTAATAATATTTATTAAAAACATTTTTTAATCTAATTAAATGAATATTTAATGAACTGTAGAATATACATAAATTTTACACGATACAGATAGTGTTTGTAGTGATAATATGAGTCAAAAGTGTTCAAATTGTGGATTTGAAAATATAGATGAGAGTAAATTTTGTCGAAATTGTGGTGCTGAGATTATTGAAAAAGGCCCAATTGATTCTAAGAATAGTAATGAAAATTGGTTTTCAAAACAATCAACAGCTGTTAAAGCAACAATAGGTGTATTTGGAATATGTTGTATTGGAGTAATCCTGATTTTTGCTGTAGGTACACTATTACCTGAAGGTTTAGATACCGATGGAGTGAATTTTTCTTCCGAAGGTTTTACAACTGATGGTTGGGTTTCAATTATTGAATTTGATTATCAAGGAAGACAGACCGTTGATAATTTAGTATTGAAAACTGAAGATGGAAATTTTATAAATATTTATAAAACCCCTCCTACAGTAGGAAATGCAGGTTCTTATCATACATTAGAAGATATTAGTATGGATTCTCTCAGTATAACTTACCCTGCAGAATATTCCGTTGATCTCAGCTCTGATTGGAACCCTTTAGCACCATACCCATGGAATCCATTGCCTTGGGAAAGTATTACTAAATATAGTATACCAATGAATGTAGGAGGATTAACAATTTATAAAATCTCTGGAAATTCTTCAGATTCAAATGAATCAAGTTCTGATTTAACAGCTGAAATTCGAATGCCTATAAATAATAAAAAAGTTAATTTTCATGGGTTTTATGCTTTTAAAAGTGAAAACCAAATTTTTTATATTTATGTTGATTCAAGAATCTCAAATCCAGATAATATTGTTAAAGAAATTTTAGCAAATAACTAATCATTTTTAGTTTAAAGAGTAAGGAATAATTGCTCAATAATTATTATTTTATTGAAAATAGGAGTTATAAGGAGTTACAGGTTTTTTGGTAGTGATTAAATGGATAAAAAGAAGATTGTCATTTTTGCAATAATAGCTATTGTTGTTGTGGTAGGACTTGCATTAGTTTCTCTCAGTTTATTCTCACAAACTGTTAGAGTAAGTGGTGTCAAATTTAATATTCCTGAGGGATTTAACTTTACTGAATATGGAAAAGATAATAAGTATGTAGTTTTAAGCAATTCCCAATATAATATAAGTATACGCACTGAAAGTGGTTTTGTATCAGACAATTTAATATCTGTTTCGGAAATTAAAAAATCATTAGAACAGGAACCCGAGATTATAAATGGTGAAAATAGTAATGTTTCAAAATATACAAACTTTAAAGTTGCATATTACCCCCTAGATGCAAGAACTGGTAATATTAATAAGGTAATCGATACATACACCGCATATATGTTCAATAAAAGTGGTAAAAGCTTTATAATCCTTGTAGAAGGCAGTGGCACAAACATGGATGAACTTGTTAAAGAAATTATAAGTTAGAGAGGGGGTCTGTCAAAAATGTAGCTGAAAAATTTTTGTATTAACAGTTATCGAGTTAATAATGCTATGGACAATACCAATATATAGGAATGTTTATAAGTTTATTAATAGAGGATTTAATGGATGATAAAACTAAAAAACGTATTGAACTAATTAAAAAGTATAATAAAAACATTTCTGGTGAAAAATTAGAAAAAAAATTGAAACATATGGAAATTCCAGAGGAATATAGTATTTTACTTAATAAATATAACAAACAAAAATTTTTATAAATAAGTTAAAATGTTTTAAATTAAATTTAAAATGATTTAAAAAATTATTATTAAAAAATATTTTTTTATAAATGTCAAAAAAGTTTAGTAATATACTATACATAAAAGAAAGTCAAAAAAGAATAGAAGATTCAAAAAATAACAGGGCAGAAATAGATTATGAATATAAATGTTTTTTTTGTAAAAAAACTGTTAAATCAAATATTTTTTTAATTGGGAAGGGAAGACCAAAAATTGTTACTGAAACTGAATGAGATTATGTTATTACAAGGGAATATACCGATGATGCAATTAAACATTTTGCATATGAAGATCTTATGAGAAAATTAGAAAAATTAAAAAAGAATTTTGAAGAAGTGAAACACGCTAGTTTTGACACGGCTTTTGATACTGATGGGAGACGTCCTTATTGTAAAAAACTCCAACCATGGAGTTGGGATTGGCGAATTACATTATTTTCACTCATGCTCCCTATGGTTTTCATGGTAGGTGCCCTAATCAGTCAATTACTATCAGAAATAATAATGAAAGTCTTACTAACTAAACTATTTGTTTTTAGTTGAGTAGGATATCCTATATTTTACATATATCTTTGGATTGTTAATAGGATGGAAATTGAAGAATTTAATCGTCTAAAAATTATACATAGTGGTAGTATTCATTTTGTTTAGTGATTTTAAGGAAATAAATTGAATTTAAACTTGTATTAACTTAGAAACTGTAAATTGTAAAAACAATCGAAGCCCGTGCATTTGCAAATTATGTAAAATTATCAAAGTTTTTAGGCAGTCCTAATCTCACTCAATGCTGTCAACTTAAGCAGTTTAAATATTTTTGTTCAGTTTAATCTCATTAAATCATTAAAACGTTTAGAAATTATTAAATTTACAAGCTTATTGTTCAGATTTTCATGAGAAAAGTATGGGCTTTTTTCTTAAGTTGACAGTATTGAGAGGTGTGACATGAAAAAATAATTATTTATTAAAAAAAGTTTAAATAGTATTACTTA
>WRMT01000329.1 GCA_009777005.1 Methanobrevibacter sp.
GTCTTATTCATAGAGGTTAATGGTTTTTTTTATTATTATACTATAGTCTTAATGATAGCATCTTTCTTTTTAATTATTTTATGGTTCCAGCTACTGCTATCATAAATTCTAAAATTTTCTATAAGATTTTTTCAAATAATTTTTTTATTTTTAGTTTTTAGAATGTGTCAAAAATTTGCCCTTAAAAAAATATCTCAGAAATACGTTTCTCATTTATAATATTTTTCTAATTATGATATATTTTTCTTAATTATAATGTATATTTCATAATAAAGATATATATTTCTTAATTATAATAAATATTTATAAATTATGATATATATTTCTTAATAAAGATGTATATTTTTCAATCATAATAAATATTTATATATTATAATATATATTTCATAATTATTTCATATTTACAGAGGTATATTAAAAATATTTCAACCCTCAAGTTTTTGACAATCCCCCAAGTTTAAATAACTAAACTTTTTTATACAATGTTATTCATATATATTAAAACTATCAAGGATATAATATAAAGTTTATTTAAACATGTATTCAGTATTAACTTGTTGAACCGAGTATTTATCTTAAAATCCTTGTATTTTGTTTAAAATATTTGTATTTTCTTTAATTTTATTTGATAACATTAGAAATTTTTTGGGGTATTAAATGAATGCAAGAAGTAAAGAACTTAGTGAAAATATAGAAGAATATTTAGAAGTTCTATATAAGTATGGAAACAAAAAAAAACATGTTTCAACCACTGCTATATCTAAAAAATTAAAAATAGCTCCTGCTAGTGTTACACAAATGTTAAAAAAATTAGAGGATTTAGGACATATCACTTATATTCCTTATAAAGGAGCTATTTTAACTGAAAAAGGAATTAAAATAGCTCAAAAAATAACAAGAAAGCATAGAATTCTTGAAAGATTTTTATCAGATGTTTTAAAGATTAAAGAAGAAAATATTCACATTCAAGCTTGTAATATGGAGCATTCCCTATCTGATGAAGCTGAAAGAGCTATGTGTCATATCTTAGAGCATCCAGACAAATGTCCAGGTGAAAAACCAATTCCTGCATGTGATTTGGACTTCAATAGCTGTGAAGAATGTGTTAATGAAGGTTCTGATATTGAAGAAATTGGAATACGTAATGATAGTTTAATTTCAGTTTCACAGCTATATATCAATGAATCTGGAAGAATTTCATTTATAAGAGGAAATTCTAGTGTTTTTAAGAAATTAATGGGTCTTGGAATAGCTATTGGAACAACAATCTCTGTTGAAGAAATAAATAAGTCAGATAAAATAATTAACATAAATATTAATGATTCCAACATAGAATTAACCTATGAAATAGCTAACAACATATTTGTAAAGCTAATAAACTAAAAATCAACTTTTTAATTATTTTTTTTTATAATTTTAGATTTGTGAATTATGGTGAACAATTTAAAAGAATGTTACAACTATTTAAAGGTAGCTAATGATTTTCATAATATGATTCATCATAAAAAAGCTGTGAAAATAGCTAATGGGGGTTTTTTTTTGAGTTGTGTTGATGCATTAGCTCCTTTTGGCAGTGATGAAGGGGATTTGACTTTTGAAGAGTTTTATGATTGTGAGTTAATCATCCTAAAGAATCAATTATTAATTGTTTTATATGGATTTTTAAAATGACGGAATATAGACTTAATTGATTTTGATGAGGATATAATTAAAAATTATCATATTTTAAAAATTATCAATGATTTAGATTTTGATTACGAGATATTGGCATTAAATATAACGATTATAGCTACAGATTTTTGACAGCTAATTTTAGGTTTTTTACATTGTTTTAACAACTTTTATTCCTCATTAGTCTAAATATAAACATTAAAAAGGTAGTTTAAATGAAAAAATATTCAATTGATAAACCAATGGCTCCATTATGGATTAAATTTCCTTATATTCCTCAAGGAAGTATTGGGTGGCGTATGGGTTCTGGTGAAGATTATCAAATGGAATTTTCATACTGGTTTGGGAAATTATCCAAAAAAGATAAACTTAAATATCAAGAGATGTTTCCATGTCCAAAATCCTGGAAAAACTATTATAATAGCTATATTGAAGAAAATAGCTATTTAAAAGAAAGTTATTACAAAAATATACTTTTTTGGAGAAAAAATGGAAGGAGTAAATACTCTAAAGATAAGCTATTAGCTACTCTGAGAGAACCAATAGATTGTGTACTCTTCTGGAATCCTGATAATACTCCCAAATCTTGTCTTAGTCAATGGACTAAATCAGATTTTAATGTTGGTGTAAGTAAATATAACTGCACAGAACAATATATGATGGCTGAAAAAGCATTATTTTTCGAGGACCATGAAAATAAACAAAAGATCATGGAATTAGATAATCCTCATGAAATGAAAAAATTAGGAAGAAAAGTAAAGAATTTTAATAGTGAAGAATGGAATAAGGTTAAATATTCAATAGTTTTAAATGGGAATTACTATAAATTTTCACAAAATCAAGAAATGAGAAATTTTTTAATAGCTACTGGAAATAAGGTCTTGGTTGAAGCTAGTCCTAAAGATAGGATATGGGGAGTAGGATTAGATGAGCCCAATAAGGATATATATAATATGAAAAAGTGGAAAGGAGAAAATTTATTAGGTTTTGCATTAATGGAATTAAGAGATGAATTAAATAAAGTCTATAAAAATTTTGATAAATTATAGTCTTGAAAGAAAATATTTTGATTAATTATTAAAAAATATCCTTTTTTTTTTAAAAAATTAATTGTAATTCTTTTAATTTTTAAAATACATTAAATCTAAGATTTTCTAGTTTAAAAGAATAAAAAATTTTTTAAAATACAGAAAAACTTTGATTTCTAAATTTAAAAGTTAAAATTTATTAAATTAATCTAAATATTTTTATTATTAATTGAATATAAATTATAATTCTTTAATTTGATTTATTAAATGAATAAAATTATTTTTTAAATTATCATTATTTTAATTATAATTCTT
>WRMT01000330.1 GCA_009777005.1 Methanobrevibacter sp.
GGATTTTTGTTTAAAATTTTTTACAAATTCTTATCAATGTTCAGCGAACTCATAATCATTTCCCAGCCTCTTAAAAAAAATAAATTTTTCTTCATAGATGAAATTTTTCAATATCATGAAAAAAATCTAAAATTATGGAAAAACCTATTATCTCATCTATATCATGTGAATGATATACAGCTTGTTTGGTAATTATTCTAAATTTATTAAAATTAATTTCTTGAAAAATGTGAAAATTTAAAAATAGCTACTTTCAAGCTAATTTTTTATTATCAATACTGATTTTAATCTTTATTCAAAATTTTAAGTTTCAAAATCAAAATTATGCACATATCCGAAGTTCTGGAAAAATATATTTTCATTGATAATTACTTTTAGCTAAGATTCCTACTTTCTTAACACTTGGTAAAAGTTCGTGTTTGACCAAATTATGCGAAAAGTTTATATAATATTGAAGACGATTATTAATTGTAAAATGAAAAATATAATATAAAATGATTATTCATTCCAAAGTAAAGTTTATTATTCTAAAGTTATAAACAATTTAATTTGTTTTAATTGGATAGAAATAATTGAAAAAATAAAAACAGAAAGAGGTTGTAGCACAACTTATTTTGCTATACAAAATAAAAAATTTTGATTATTATTAAACAAAAGTTGACATATTATTTTTAAACAATTTTTATTTTGTATATGGGTTGAACAAAAACTTTGTGAAACAGCCTCAAAAAAGAAAGAAAAAAATAATCAAAGATTTATTAAATTTTTCATTGATTAATATTTCAGTTTAACAATGTTTGAAAAAAACTGTTAATCTTGAATTTAGCTTTTTGAAATTAATTAAAAAAATGTGTTATTTAATAAAAATATGAAAAAAAAAGGTAATAGGAAATGTCTTCCTATTTTAAATTTTTTATATTGACTAATAGCCTTTAATTTTTAAGTACTGACTATTTTTGGTTTTAAACACCATTTAGCAAATTACATGGCTTTCCAAAAACTTATAATCCGAGATTGGTTGATTGTTGATTATAAGTATTATTGTGGAAATTGCCATGTAGCTAGATGAATATAGAGATAAATTGCATCGAATCTTTCAAATTCAACTGGTAAATCAATCACATTATTGTTATTATGGAAACCACCTTGTCCTAAAGAGTGTATATTTCCATTTGGTGTTTCTGGCAAATTATCGAAAGCAGCAGCACCAAAAGTACCATTTCCTTCAAGTGTTATTACAAGTTTACCATCTACTAATTGAACAAAGACTTCTCCTACTTTTGTGAATTGATTTCCTACAACTAAATCAAGGAGAACTCCTTCTTCAAGGGATCCAGGATCCAATATCGCATAACAGAAATGATTGCTGTTTGGAACAACATATGGATTTTCTGCATCATTGGTTGCAGTTATAGATTCGAATATAGGAATTTCTGGTTCAGGATCATCAGGAACTTCGATTTTATAAATAGTAGTAGCTTCACCAAGTGCTACAGAGTTAATTTTACCTGCATGTTTAATTGTACAGTATTCATTTAAATCAAAGACACCATTTCCAGTGACGGTAATATCTGTTACATAAGTCATGGTAGATTTTGCACTTTGTACTTGGTAGTATAATGCAAATGTTACGGATTTAACATCATCTGCTAAATCAGCAGTAATTTTCCATTCATTATCAGATTTACCTGCTGGAGAACCTATGACTTTCACTCCATCAGCTGCCTGAATTGAACATTTTCCAGAACCTGTTTGAGCATCTTTACCATATATTTTCCAACCCCAACTATCACCTACCTTTTCAGGTTCTCCAGCAGTAATTGCAGGTTCACTAGCTGCAAAAACAGCATTAGATGCTGAAACGATTAGTAATAATGAGCATAAAATAAGGACTATCGCTTTTTTGTTAATATTTTCACCTCCATTTAATCTATTATAGTGATAAAAAAAGTAAATAGTGTATAAGACTGTTTTATAAAAGAATAACTAAAAGTTACAATTAAAATTATCACACTAATTATCAGAATGTTTTATAAAAGTATAACTAAAAGCTACTAATAAGAATATTCTGAATAATAATCAGAATGTTTTATAAAAGTATAACTAAAAGCTACTATAAAGAATATTCACCATATTTATAGAATTGTTTTATAAAAACATGATTAATTAGTAACTATAATGAATATTCAGTCTATTTTTTATCACTATTCTTAAATTAACGTATCATGTATATAAATGTTTTCATTGTAGAGCGATTTAGCTAAGTCAAAATTTTTTTGTTTTTATAATTGAATATTTTCTTATTTTTTTAAAAAATGATTTTTTAATGTAATTATAGTTTTTTATATCGGGTTATATTGTTTTTAATAAGTTAATTTTATTATTGAAGTCCTAATAACAGTTTTTTATTTTCTTCATTATTTTGATAATAATGTTTTATTTTTTAATATTTTTAAGATTAAAGAGTAAGGAACTGTTGTATTTAGGCAATATCATTTTTATAATAATTATTCTTAAGAATGGCTATTTTTCAATATTATCTTTGGAAAATTAAATAATAATTTTTAAGAGCCAAAAAATTTACATCCCCAATTAAATTATTTATAAAAAATATATTAATTTTTTAAAAAATCAATTTTTTAAATTAATTTTTGAAATAAAGGAGGAATATTATTTTTATTTGAAAAATATAAATTATAATAATATATATTAATTAACAAAGGATTATAAAATATTTTTAAAAAAATCATTACTTAAAAACTTTATTTCAAATACAATAATTTATAATTTTTTTATTTTTCCCAACAAGGTGTCTGATTTAGGTGAAGTCAACGAGCTTTATTATTTCTTCAATTTCGCTGTAACCCTTGCTAATTAGTATTCCTATTAAAAGTACATTTAGATAAACGTGTTTATAGACAGATTCCCTCGTATATGCGTGTATATTCTTCAATTTCAATTCATTTTTCAAAAAATCAAA
>WRMT01000331.1 GCA_009777005.1 Methanobrevibacter sp.
AATTTATGAGATATATATTATAATTAAGAAATATATATTATATTATCAAATTTTTATCTTTTGAATATTTTTTTAAGAGGTAAAATTTTCAAAAATCATTTTTTAAATAATTTTTAAACACAATGAAGTTTATAATAAAATTATATATAAACTCTTAATAATTATATTTATTATATGACTTAATAAATTTTTTCATTAATAATTAAATAAAACAATGAAAAATAATATATAATTGTAATGATTTTAATATTAACACTAATTAAAAAAATCTGAAAAAAAATTTAGATTGTTTATTATAATTTTATCCTAATCAAAAGAGGATATTTATATAAATAAACATTGACTATCTGATAACTAGGGATAAAACCTTATAAAATAATAAGTTTTGATTTAAAATTATTTAAAACATTTATTTGATGGAAAAGGGATAATGATGAGTAATAATCGTGTGTGTCGAGCAGAACACTCAGGAATGTTAGATACTAAATTTAGAAAATTTTTTCACAACCCTGAAAAAATATTAAAGCCTTATATTTCAAAAGAAATGAGAGTTTTAGACATGGGATGTGGTCCTGGATTTTTCACAATAGAAATGGCTAATTTAGTTGAAAATACTGGAAGTGTAATAGCTGCAGATTTACAAGAAGAAATGTTATTTAAATTGAAAGATAAAGTAAAAAATACAATTTTTGAGGATAAAATTAGCTTTCTAAAATGTGAAAAAGACAAAATAGGCTTATCAGATGATTTTGATTTTATTTTAGTTTTTTATATGCTTCATGAAGTTCCAAGTCAGAGAAAATTTTTAGAAGAATTATTTTCTCATCTTAAAGCTAATGGAAAGATATTAATTTCAGAACCTAAATTTCATGTTACAAAAAAAGACTTTCAAAAATCAGAGAAAATAATTAATGAAATAGGATTTAAAATAATTGAAAGACCTTCTATCTTTTTAAGTAGATCTATAGTAATTCAAAAAGAATAATAAATATGTTAATTAAATTTTTTAAAAAGATAAGGTTTATTTACATTGAAAATTTTTGATAAAAGTTTAATTAGCTATTTTTTAATAAAAAAAGTTATATCTATTCTTGAATTAGCTATTTAACATAATCTTTGAAGAATTCTTCAAATTCATCATCATCCATAGGGTTTGGAATAGAATAGCTATTATTATTTAAAATATTATTAGCTAATTCTTCATATTCTTTTGTTTCATTAGATTTTGGGAATTTTTCAACCACAGTTTTGGCTTCTATTTCAGAATCTTGAATTAGCTGACTTCTTTCAATCTTTCCGATTACTTTTGTTCCAATTTTTCCTGCAAAAGATTCAACAATAGCTATTTCGTTTTCAATTCCTTTGCAATTACAGATGATTCCTGATAACTTTCTTTTTAATTTTTTAATTCCTTTTGAAATGTTATTAGCTGCATATAAAGACATGTATTCTCCAGAGCTAACAATGAAAATTTCATCAGCATAATCTTCTTTTAATGGAACAGCAAAACCTCCACAAACTACATCTCCTAAAACATCGTATATTATTATATCTAAATCTTTATCAAAGGCATTTAACTTTTCTAAAAGTTTCATAGCTACTATTACTCCTCTTCCAGCACAGCCAACTCCTGGTTCCGGACCTCCACTTTCAACACATAAAATATCTTCAAAACCTTGGAAAATCACATCAGAAATATCTGGGTTTTTATTCTCTCTTATAGTATTCAAAATTGTTGGGAGTCTTTTTCCAATTAATGTTCTAGTAGTATCTGCTTTAGGATCACAACCAATGACCATCACTTTTGCATTGTTTTTACTAAAAGAAGCAGCTATATTAGCTACTGTTGTAGACTTTCCTATTCCACCTTTTCCATAAATAGCTATTTTCTTTGTTTTTGGCATTTATTCACCAATAATATTATTGTTTGAAAAAATTATTATTAAGAGATTTTAAATTAATTAAATTCTTTTTTTTAAGAAGATTATTATTTAAGAGATTTAAATTTAATTAAATTCTTTTTTTTAAGAAGATTATTATTTAAGAGATTTAAATTTAATTAAATTCTTTTTTTTAAGAAGATTATTATTTAAGAGATTTAAAATTAATTAAATTCTTTTTTAAAGAAGTTTTTATTAAAAATGTTTTTTATTTTATAAACATTATTTATAAATATTTTATTTAAATAGGTTTTTTTTTAAATTTTTGAAAAGTTTTAAAATCACATCATCATATAATTTAAGTAAAAAAGCAATTATCAGCAATATAATTATTAAATTTTCCCATAAATTATAGATATTGGATTTTCAGCTTTCATCATAATTCCTCTCTGAAGAATATGTCCTCTAGAAACATTTACTTCAATT
The DNA here is from genome assembly GCA_009777005.1 of Methanobrevibacter sp. GTDB lineage: Archaea > Methanobacteriota > Methanobacteria > Methanobacteriales > Methanobacteriaceae > Methanorudis. Next base: position 2,367 of record WRMT01000331.1, read on the forward strand.
ATTTCAGGATTTAAATTTTTTTGTTTCAATTTTTCAACAGCATCTAATTTTGTATTAATTAAAATAGCTGTTATGACTATTCTACCATTTGGGTTAAGTTTTGATATAGCTAATTCTAATATTTCATCTAATTCATCTTTACTACCACTACCACCAATAATAGCTATATCCATACTTTCAATAGATTTTAAAGCAGAAATCCCATCATTTTTGATTAAATCAACTTTTTCATCTACATTATGCTTTTTGATATTTTGTTTTGTTAAATCAATAGCTTTTGAATTTTTGTCAATAGCTATTACTTTTTTGGCTCTTTTTGCCATTTCTGTAGTTATTCCACCAGTTCCACACCCAATATCCACAACAAGATCATTAGCTGACACTTGAGATTTGCAAAGAACTAAACATCTGATTTCTTCTTTACTGGGACCTGGAACTTCTTGTGATGATATAAAATCTTCATCTTTAATCAAAAAATCATCCTTAAAATTTATTTATTTTTTAATTGTAAGTTTCTTATATTTATTTAGTAATTATTATATTTGAAAAATATTATTTTGAAAAATTATACTAAAAAATTATATTTTATTTAAAAT
>WRMT01000332.1 GCA_009777005.1 Methanobrevibacter sp.
AAAACTATTTAATCTAATTAAAATAATTAAATCTAATTAAAAACTATTTAATCTAATTAAAATAATTAAATCTAATTAAAAATGATTTAATCAATTAACAAATTTCAATTGAAAGTTTTTTAAACTTTTAATATTAAATTAATTTAAATTAAACTGATTCTGAATTAAACTGATTTAAAATGTAAAATCAATTAAAACTATTTTTTCAAATTTGTAAAAGTTCTTTTAGCACTAAATGGATCAAATTTATTCTTTCCACCCATGAAAAATTGAGCGAAAAATTCTACATAATTTAAACGAAGTGCATTAATAAAAGCACCTAATACCTGGAACATGAAGTTAGCCATGTGTCCAAATATGAATATGACAATAGCAAGAACAATTCCAACTCCTGGAACCATACCATTTAGCATTTCAGCTAAAATGTTAACAGTCATAGCTATTCCACCAGTAGCTAAACAAAGAGCCAGAAGACGAGCATATGATAATATGTCTCCCATGAATGAAAAAACATCCATGATTCCATAGGCTCCTCCACCCCATAAAAGCAGTCCTAAACTTACTAAAAGGAGTACTCCTCCAAGAATCATCCCTATCAAACCAATTGTAGGTAATACGAATCCTAATGCAAGGAAAATAATTCCTGCTTGTAATATGAACCAAACAATTTGAGAGGTTATAGCTTCTTTCTTATCACCATATCTCAAATTATTAATCGCACCAGCTATAAAACCAACATTAGTATATATAACACCACAAAGAAGTGCTATTATAAGTATGTTTTGAGGTTGTTTAAATGCATCTATTGCAGGTATAACCGTTGGAAGATCAATATTTAAGAACCTTGGAACAAAATCTCCAATAAGTCCTCCTGTTAGAAGTCCCAATATTATTGCCCATATTCCACACATTATAAATATCGCACCAAAACTTTTCATAGTGTTATTGACTTTACCCATACCTTGATATAGGATAAAACCAACCAATGAAACAAAAATACCATAAAATGCGTCGGTTAAATTAAAACCAAAGAAAAATGGCAATGTAATAGCTACAAATAATGTAGGATCTATTTCTCCATATTTTAAAGGAGCATACATATCAACAATTACTTCATAAGGTTTTGCATACCAGTTATTATTATGAAGAACAGGTACATCCTCATCATCTTTATCCACATCTTCTACTTCAATAAAAGCATGTTCTTCACTAGCTACATTAATGATGTCAGTAGCTTTCTCAATTTCCTTTAAAGGAACCCATGCCTCTAGCATTGTTGTTTTATTAGTTTCTCCAAAAGTAGCAAAAATTTCATTTCTTTCTTTTTCAATTTCTAATTGTTCTTTTAAAATTAATATATCTTCATCCCATTTACTGGCAACATCTTTAAGTTGTTTTAAAAGTTGGGATTTTTCATTTTCTAATTCTTCAAGTCTTGATTTAGAAGAGATAATAATTTCATTAGGTTTACCTTCTAAACCTTCTACATCATATTTTTCAAATTCAAATTTTCTAAGTAAAGAATAAACATCTTCTTTAAGTTCTTTTAATGTTACTACAATAAGAATCTCATTGACTTTATCTTCATCAAGTTCTTCTAATACAAGTACTTTGTCTGTTACTTTACTAAGTTCGTCTTTAAATTCTGAAGCAAATTCAACATTAATCCTTCCAATAAGTGTTGAAGTGTACTTAGTATTATTTAAAAGAGCTAAATCTACATCAAAACTAGTTAATTTTTTAGCTAAGCTTTTATTTACTATAAGTTCACTTTTTTCAGAGTCAAGAGCAGATAATTTATCTTCTATATTCTTCGTTTGCGATTCTACTTCATCAAGAACCGATTCTGCTTTAGCTATTAAGTCATCAGTATCAAAATCTTCTACTTCTTTTTTAATTGGAACTTCTGGTTTAACAAAAGACATTATCATGTCTTTAATATTTGTATCTCCAGATAAAGCATTTCCAAATGTTTCAGAAATACCTGTTGTTTTCATAAGAAGTGAAGAAATTTTTCCAGTTTTATTAGTTGCTTTTGAAGGTTTTAGAAGTTCTGCCCATTGAGGATTTTGCTGAATGCTCTCTGAAATATCATTAATTTGAGCAATACCCTGTTCATGAAGTGCACCCACTACATTATCCACGTATTGATCTAATGTTATTACTTTAAGCTTACGCATTCTCGCTGTTTGGAACATTCATCTCACACTATAAAATATTTTCAACAATAATTGAAGCGGCTTCATCAACATTGCCCATAGATTTGTTTTTAATGGTATCTACATCTTGTTCGGCTTTAGTTGTAATAGAATTAGCTTCATTTTTTGCATTTTCTTCTGCTTTAAAAATAGTATCTTTAGCTTCTTCATTAGCTGAATTTTTAGCTGAATTAACTAACTCATCAGATTTTATTTCAGATTCTTCCATCATTTCTTTTGATTTAGATTTAGAATCTTCAATCAACTGATCAGCGTCGTTTTCAGCTTTTTTAATTAGAGTAATAGCTTCCGATATCGCTGTCATAATTATCACCATGGTAAATAAAAAATCTATTTTGCATTATATATATCTTTTACTATTTGATTCTTATGAGCATAACTAATTATTTATTAATAGCATGACTAATCATTTATCAATAATTCCTATAAATGATTTAGATTATATTAAGAAAAACAAATGATTTCTATTAAACATTTTCATCAAATAATTTAAAAACCTATTAATTTTTTATTAATTAAATATAACTCTGATATAGTTTAAAACTTAATGTTTGAAACTGAATTCCTTAGTTGTTTATATATAAACTGATGATTTTCATACTGAACATTATGTACTATATTATAATTCTAAAACTTGATTATTATCAATTTTATAAATTTCTTATTAAAATTTACTTCATTTTTTTAATTAACAAAAACCTATTGTTTTATAATATGCTCATTAATAAATGCTTAT
>WRMT01000333.1 GCA_009777005.1 Methanobrevibacter sp.
AGTTGGTGCAACGATAGGAATGAAAAAAAGAGTAAAATTCATTGGAATTTTACAAAAAATAAAGCAGATGAGAAATTATCAAAACTTTATATATGAAATGAATTTTGAGAATTAAATTGTCATGACACTATTTTTATAATATATTCATAGATTTTTATTTTTTTAAATTTGAACTATGGGATTCATATGAATTTTTTACAAAAATAGGATAAATATAATCAAGGGCATCATAATTAAGGTTATTAATCTAGTAACTTTTCAATAACAGAATTATGGGCGTTTATTTCAATTTTATCCTCTATTTTGTCTAATGATTTAATATCATACTTATTTTTTAAAGTATTCAATATCATATAATCAGCAAGATGAGGGTTTTTTGGTAAAAGAGGACCATGTAAATAGCTAGCTATGAAATTTTTGTATAGCATTCCTTCATTTTCATATTCTTCATTGTTTCCATATCCTAATTTTACAGATCCCAATGGAGTATAATTGTGGTAGGTTCTACCTCCATGGTTTTCAAAACCAATAATCTCTTTAGGTTTCAGACCTAAATTATTTTCAATTATAATATTTCCTGTTAGTCGATTTCTTTGACTGATTGTTTCAATATCAAAGATTTCAAGACAAGGAATTTTTTTCTTATCAACATCAATATAAGTGTTTCCAAACATTTGATAGCTACCACAAATAGCTAAAATTACTTTATCCTCATCAATAAAATTTTCCAACTCTTTTTTTTGCTTTAAAAGATGTGTAGAAACAATACTTTGACCATTATCTGATCCTCCACCAATGAGAATCATGTCTGCATCTCCAATAGCTACTTCGTTATTTATTGTGAGGTTTTCTATATTCACATCAATTCCTCTCCAATTGCAACGCTGTTTTATGCAAATGAGATTTCCTAAATCTCCATAAAGGTTCAAAATGTCAGGATACATGTTGATTATGTTTAGTTCCATAAAAACTCCTTATATTAACTTTATTTTTATTATTATTTTAATTATTTTTATTATTATTCTAATTAATTTAATTACTTGTTATTTTCAATGATTAATACATTATTTTTCATAAATGGTAAAAAGTAGCATTATCAAGTTTTTAATTTATTAAAAAACTAGATTTTGTTTTTTTTATATTTTGATAATTTATTAATTAAAATTGTTCTTGCTGCTGGGGTAGCTGTGAAAGTTCCTATAATAACTACTTTTTCAACATTTTGATTTAAAATATCATTTATGGATGTTTCAATATCAGTTTCATTTGATGAGGAGTATATTTTTATTTTATTAGTATCTAAACCTGCATACTTGACTCTTAAAGCAGCATCTTCTGCCCTAACTCCAGAACAATAAAAATTAGCTATATTTTTTATTTTATTTAATTGTTCAACATCAGCATCCCAGATCCATGAAACATCTTTTCCATCAGCAGGGGTATCATTTAATATAAACATTATGGATTTTTTAGATTCATCATAAGAAAATGTTGTTAAAACTTCACTTAAACCAACAGGGTTTTTTGAAAGAACAAGAATTACCTCTTTATCTGGAAATTTAAGGGTTTCCATTCTTCCTAATTTGTAATCAAAACTTTCAATTCTTTCTTTAATAAATGTAAGATTTAATCCATTTTCACAGCTAAAAGCTATAGCTGCTATAGAGTTATATATGTTATAGATTCCAAGATATTTGAAATAAACTATTGTATTTTCCTTATTTTTGGTTTTGACTGTAAACTCATAGCTATTTTCTTTAATATCAATTGATTCAGCTAAATAATCTAAATTTGGTCTTTTAAAACCACAATTATTGCAATAATATTTTCCAACATTTCCATAGCTAATAAAATCATAATCTAATCTATTTCCACAGTTACCACAAAAAATAGCTTCAGCTACTGTATGGTCTGTTTTTGAAAATTTATTTTCATTAAGACCATAGTAAATCTTCTTATTATTTAAATCATTAAATTTTAAAGAAGAAGGATCATCTCCATTAAGTATTAAAGTTGAATCAAGGTTTTTTATACCTTCATGGACAATTTTAATCGTATTTTCCACTTCTCCAAATCGATCTAATTGGTCTTTGAAAAAATTAGTTAAAATTATGTAATCTGGATTATCAATATATTTTGTAACAGTAGGTATTGATCCTTCATCTACTTCAAAAACTCCCCAATCATAGCTATTTTTATCATTTACTATAAAAGAAGTCACAACACCTTGTATCATATTAGCTCCTTTTAAATTAGAAACTATATTATCATATTTGCCATTTAAAATATGATTTATCAAATTATTGGTGGTTGTTTTCCCATTTGTCCCACTAATAATTAGGGTTTTTTTACATTTTTTTCCCATTTCTTTTAATATAGTTGGATAGAGTTTTAGAGCTATTTTCCCAGGAAGAGCTGTGCCTTGTTTTTTTAGAAGTTTTAAACCAAAAAAAATTAGCTTTCCAATAAATACAGTGAGTTTAAATTGTATATTTAGTGACATACATAATCATTTGCTTTATTAAATCTAATATAGATATTCATTTTGTTAAATTGAAGTGTTCTTATTAATTGATTTAAATATTATAGTTTAAGATAAAATTTTCCACATTTTTAATATTATCTCTATTTATTTTTTTTAATTTCTATTTTTTTTTTTTTTTTTTTTTTTTTTTTTTTTTTTTTAAAAATTTTTTTTTTTTTTTTTTTTTTTTTTTTTTTTTTTTTTTTTTTTTTTTTTTTTTTTTTTTTTTTTTTTTTTTTTTTTTTTTTTTTTTTTTTTTTTTTTTTTTAAATTTAGGTTTTTTTTTTATTTTTTTTAAATTTTTTATTTTAAAAAAAAATTTTCCCATTTTTTTAATTTTTTTTTTTTTTTTTTTTTTTTTTTTTTTTTTTTTTTTTTTTTTTTTTTTTTTTTTTTTATTTTAAA
>WRMT01000334.1 GCA_009777005.1 Methanobrevibacter sp.
TCCTATCACTTAAGAAAATATAAATTACAATCATTAAAATTAACAAAATAAATTAAAATATCCTATCACTTAAGAAAATATAAATTATAATTATTTTAATTAATAAAATAAAGGAATATAATAATTCTAAAAATTATCATTACTTAAAAACCTTATTTCCAAAACTATAAATCCATAAATAAATATTCTAATAAATCATTGATTAAATAATTTCCTTTCAAAACAATATCTAGAAAAATAATTTTCCTAATTTAATAGACATATGAAATAAATTACTTAATTACCAATCTTCTTCAAGTTGTTTTTCAAGTTCAGACTCTTTATCACTGAAAAGATCTAATATTGTGCTTGAATCAATGAAAGAACCTTGATTTTGTTGAACTGTATCTAAAACACTTACTAATGATCTGATAAAAATTCTTGGAGTTATTTTTCCTCCAGTTAACTCAGCATTTTCTTCATGCTCATCTACAATCTCAGTGATAATAGGATTAAATTTTTCAGAAGCCATCCACCTATAAGCATTTTCATGCATTATAATCAATTTTCTAGTGATTTCAATTAAGTCGTTTTTATCAAACCCTTTTAACTCTAAAATTGGTTTTCTCATGTCTTTATAATTAGATTTTAAAACATCAGCTATACGATCATTTAAAGCATCGTAAGAAGCTATGCCCTTTTTATGATCTTCAAAAAATTGTGGAGTGCCACCAAATATAAATAGAGTATTTTTAAACTTACCATTACTGCAATCATCATACAAATCTCTAATATAATTGTATGCAATATCTCTAAGTTTTTGTGTATGAAGATTCATGATAAATTCAGCTTCATCAATAAGAACAACCAAACCATCATATCCTACAGACTTAATAAATATAGATAATGCTCCCAAATATTTTAAAGCTGTTTCTTTATCAACATCTCCCTTAACTCCAAACTTTCGTTTTTCAGTGAATGGAATTTGTCCATCTCCTCTAAGCCATGCCTGAATATTATTAGCTGTGTCATAATCTCCTATATTTGAAAAGGTATAATAACTTCCAATAGCTTTAGCCATAGGATTTGAATATTCCCTAACTTCTTTTAATTCACTACGAATACTACTTTCAATGAATTCATTTTGCTTTTGAGGGTCAAGAGTTTCTTCAAAAGCCATCATCTTAATATTTGTAATCCATCTTTCAATAATATGTTCTAATGACTTTCCAGTTTTAACTTTTAAGTTTTTGGCAATGTTTCTATAAACAACATCAAACTTGTTAAATGGAATTTCATTACTTAATGTTATCCATGAAACAACAAAATTTTTTTTAAATGCCATTTCTTCAATAACTTTCAAGAAAAAGGATTTCCCTGCTCCAAACTCACCATTAATAAATTTAGTATAAGATCTGCCCTGTTTTATATTTTCAAGGAGTTTTTCAAATTCTTCAATTTCATCATCACGCCCCATACATATTTCTAATGCTCCACCAGATGGAACATTCCCATTTTTTAAAGCTGTTAATATATTTTCATAATCCACTTTACCACCTAATTATAGAAAATAAATGTGTTTTTTATATTAAATTAATCAATCAAGCTAATATAACCAAATTTTCTTTTATTCCCTGCACTATTAAATAAAAATATTGATTTGTCAGGATCTCTTGAAGGGTTATGCTTAAATCCAAATTTATAAGCATTCATAGCATAAAAATTTTCTAAATAAGAGGAAGACTTTTTAACACCATATTCGTCTAAAACTATTTTTAAACGCTGCAAAAAAGTTTTTATCTCAATTTGGTGTTGATTTTCAGTTGATTTACTAATTCCATATAGTATTTTTATAGTATGCTTAATAAAATCATCCAAAGAAAATGATATTTGCTTTTCAAGGTAAGTCGGAAGATTTTTAACTAAAGAAACCCCTTTAATAATAGTTTTAAAATCCTCTTGACTTATTTCTCTAAATTCAGATTTATAATAAATAGCAGATTTTTCTACATCTTTAACATAATCAAGTTTTGAAGCTAAATCCATAGCTACAACAGGTTTTGGAATATATTTTATCCCTTTTAAACTTAATTTCTTTGGAGAAAGAAAAGTTTTATATAATGGTTCATCATCTTCTACAATTTCATCAACCATAGTATAAGCAATGAAAGATATTTTATTGTTTAGCTTTGTAAAAATAAGTATTTTATCATTAGGTGTGAAAGCACCTAATTTGTTACTTTTCTTTTTAAATAGACCTAATTTTTTTTCTTTATTTAAATTTTTCAACAAATCAAATGGGAATTTATGAATCCAATATTTCGGATGATTATTAAAATTGTCAATCTTATTATCATTGTTAACAATAGTACTATTATTCTTATTATCGTTGTTAATAATAGTATTACTATTTTCTTTTATCCTCTCTGCATTTGAATCCTTAGCTATTGGTGAATTTTCTAGATTTTTATTATTTTCAAGCTCTGATGAGGTTATTTCATCTTCAGCTATTGTTGGTTGCTTAAGATCTTTGTTTTTTTCTAATAGTCCTAATTTTTCCTGAGGCATTACAAACCCTCCATAAAAAATTATAGTCTTAAATAAAATATTATGATTAATGACTTAGTAAAATCTTAATCAATAATTCTTTATTATTTTATAATCCTTAATTTAATTTAACTCTGTTTTTTAAAAATAATATTAATTATGATTATGATTTTAAAGAAAATTATAATTTTAAATTTGATTATGCTCTTGCCAACTATTCATTTTTTTTTATTATTATTTTATTATTTATTAATATGTCGGATAAAGTCAGGAGGTTTCCCTCCTGAATTCTCCTAAGAACGGCTCGTGTCCCTTTCAAGACAAGCCGCTCAAGCATATTTTTATCCTAAGTAATTATTTTCTCGTTTTTTAAAGTAG
>WRMT01000335.1 GCA_009777005.1 Methanobrevibacter sp.
ATAAATATTTTAATGATTCAATTTTAGATTAATTGAAAAATTAATCCATCTTTTCCATGATATAGACTAATTCCTCTGTAGCTCCATTTCTTATTTCTTCTAATCCTAAGTCAGCCATGTAAGCAGCATCTTCAGCATTTTTCCCCCGACCAACACCTGCTTTTAAAGCTATTTCTATTTCATCATCAATTTCTTCAAGTAGCTTAAGTAACTCTTTAGCATCTAAGTCATTACAAGGGGACATGAAGTTATCTCCACCAATGAAAAATAATAGTGCTCCTTTGTCGATTAACTTAGTCATTAAATAATGTTGTGCACGATTCACAAGGAAATTTGTATCATATGCTGGAATAATATCTGTTAGGGAATCTGTAACTCCATTAATATCAATATGAGCTATTTGAACAAAACTATCTTTTTCATCTACTAAGCTGTCAATAGCTAATATTTCTCTTCTATCTTCAGATTGAGCCCCTCCTTTAATTTGCAAAGACTCAGTAGCTATTTTTTGAGCGTCATAAGGAGTTTTAGCAGTTCCTACTCCCATACTAATGGTTATGGGGTACCTGTTTCGAATTGATCTTTGTATTCTACGATGATCTTCTTCATTGATTCCATTTGTAATTGCAAGCATATTGTCAAATCTTGTAAAGAAAACTAGTCCCTTTTTCATTGAAAATTGTCTTTGTATATCTGCATATAATTCTGATTGTAGAATTTGAAGATCAGACTCATTACGAGGATTGGGGGTAACTGTCCAAGGTCCATAGTTATCAATTTGTATAAGGGTCATCTGTATCATATTATTTCACCTAAAACAATTTTAGCTAACATCTTTTTATCATGGATATTTTTCATATAAGTCTTTGTTATAATGACATCTTTTATTAGTTTTTCTATTTTCTTCTTTAAGTTTTCATCCTGTTCATCAATTATGAATTTATCTAAAAATCCACTATACAGTGATGCAACACCTAAAGATGAAACTTCATGAGAAAATGCTTTCATAAACTTTCCTGCAGGACCGCTAACAGCAGAACCTCCAATGATCGGTGAAATAGCTACTACATAGCTATTTTTCAAAGCTTTTTCAACTCCATTCATGGAAGTTATAGGTAGTATAGAAGTTATTGGATTTGAAGGACCAATAATTACCATATCAGATTTTTCTATTGTGTCTATGACTTGGGGAGAAGGATTAACTTTAGTATATTTAATATCTAGTACTTCCGGTTCAGATTGTTTTTTTATTAAAAAATCATGAAAGCTTAATTTTCCACAATTAGTAAAAACATTTATTTGGGAGTGTTCATCACTCATGGGAATAACTTTTGATTCAATATTCATACTTCTTCTTTGAATATCTACAGCTTTACTTAAGCTATGTTTTTTCATTAAAAGAGTTTTTTGAATTTTAGTACTTCGATCTTTATCTCCTATTCTAAGCAATTCTGGACAATTTAGTTCATTAAGTTGCTCATTGGTAATAAAAGTGTCATCCTTAATTCCATACCATGTTTGATCATTTATAATATCAGCAAGAGTGTATAAAACAGTGTCTATATCTGCAGCAACATAAACTCCTGAAAAATAATCATTTTCTACAGTATTAACAATAACATTTATTTTAGAAGGATCGTAAACTTCTTTTATTCCTTGAATTAGCTTAGGAGTACCTGTGCCTCCAGAAAGTATAGTAATCAAATTAAAAACCTTGATAATTTTTTATTATTTCATTATAATAATGGAATACAATAATACAATATAGGTAATAGAATATAGGTAATACAATATGAATGCCATGTATATTATTCAATATAGATAATACCATATAGATAATACCCTATAGATAACTGCAATTTGATAAATAATTGTAAATTTTATATATTTACTTTATATTTTTATTTTCTAAAAACATCAGTTTTTATAATCCTTTTTTTTCTGCTTTATATTTTTATTTTCTAAAAATATTGGTTGGGATATTAATTTTTATTTTCTAAAAATATCAGTTTTATAATCTTTTTTTTTGTCCTGCTTTATATTTTTATTTTCTAAAAACATCAAATTCTTTTTCTCTAAGTAGATTATGTATTCCATCTTTTTGATTTTTCAAATGATTGAAACTTGTAAAACCTCGAACAATAACTACAGGAATTCCTTCATTAGCTTGACCCATTAAAAGAGATGCTGCTCCAGCTAATTCATCAGCAGTAGCTATTTCTGTTGTTTGAAGTTCTCTTCCGTATAAATCTTTCTCACCAGCTCTTTCCCAAAGTGGAGACATTCCAGAGCAACCAATAGCTACTCCGACTGCACCATTTCTAAAAGCCCTACCTTGAGTATCGGTTATAATAACGGCTAATTCTTTTTTTAACTGAGTTTCCAATGATTTTCTTATTTTTTCAGCTGATTTATCAGGATCTTTTGGCATAGGTGTAGCTAATCCTTCATCAACATTTGACTCATCTATTCCAGCATTTGCACATACAAAACCATGTTTTGTTTCACTTATAATAAAATCAGGACCAATAGCTATTATTTCATTTGATTCGTTTAATATTGCTTCAACTAAAGCAGGATTTTTTTTAGATTTTTTAGCTATAGAAATAGCTTTTTTACTTGGATTGATGTCTTTTAAATTAATAATGTTTCCTTCAGATTTAGAAATCAATGTTTCAGCTATTAATACAATATCTTGATTTTTGAAACTTATATTTTGCTTTTTTAAAGCAGCTATTATTAAATCAGATATATTATCTCCTTTTTTAACTAAAGGAATTTCATTTAATCCAAATAATTCTAAGTTCATAAATATCAATTTTTAAATTTAATTATAAAAATTAGCTAGTTATTGAAAATATAAAATAGTTTTAAAATAATGTTAATTATAATTTTTA
>WRMT01000336.1 GCA_009777005.1 Methanobrevibacter sp.
GAATTATACAAAAACTAGAAAACATTCATAACAATAAAAACAAACAATATTAAATAAAATCATGAATTATACAAAAACTAGAAAACATTCATAACAATAAAAACAAATTTAAACAATAAAATGTTCATAACAATAAAAACTGACAATAAATAATATTAAATAAAACCACAAATTATACAAAAACTAGAAAACATTCATAACAATGAAAACTAACAATAAATAATATTAAATAAAATCATGAATTATACAAAAACTAGAAAACATTCATAACAATGAAAACTAACAATAAATAATATTAAATAAAATCATGAATTATACAAAAACTAGAAAACATTCATAACAATAAAAACAAAATTTATGATATTATTCAAATCTATAAATAATCAATAAAAAAAAAAAAAAAAAGTAGTTATTGATTTTGATAATTTTTTTTAATTATTTATTATTATAAAATAAATTATTGAATAAAATAGTATCAATTATATTGGATAAAGTATAAAACTTAAATTACATATAACTATTGTTACAATCAAGGATAATAAAAACTTTGATTTGATTCATTGCATTAATATTTAAAAAAAAAAAAAAAATATTTAAAAAAAAATAGCTATTAATTTATTTCTTAGAATTTAAATCATATAAAAAATATTTAAATAAATAAGAAACACATGCAACTAATACAAAAAAAATTAATTTTAATAATTTTAAGACTATATTCATTAAAGTGAATAAAATCAGTGCATATGAAGAAAAAAAGTTTAAAATATATTATATTAATTTATAAGTCATTATTAGAGTTTAGTGATATGATTAGAGGTTAGTAAATGAAAACTCTAAAAATCAATGAAAATCCTTTAGATCTTGCAAATTTGATATTAAAGGACTTGAAATCGTCAAAAGACATTGGACTTCTTAAATGTGTACAATGTGGAATGTGTACATCATCTTGTCCTTCTGCTAAAAATTCAGAGTATAATCCTCGATATATGATTGAAAGAGTTCTCGAAGGAGACGAAAGTGTAATAGAAGAAGAAAACATTTGGAAATGTTTTTACTGTTATACATGCCATAGTATCTGTCCTGTGGGTAATAGTGCTTGTGAAGTAAATCAAGTTTTAAGGCAATTAGCTATTGCAAAAGGAATAGTTAATAATGAAATAAATCCTTTTTCAGATTTTGGAGATAAAATGTTAGATTTAGGTCTTGGGGGTATACCAAGTAATTTTTACAATGACCTTGCAAGAGATATTGGTGAAGAATGGGTGGAAAAAAACTTACATCTAGATGAAATACGGAAAACTCTGGGATTGAAAGCACTGAAAATGCCTGATGAATCTATTAAAGAAATTAGAGTATTACTTGAAAAAACAAATTTTGATAAAAGGCTTAAAAAAATTAAAGAAAACCATGAATAGAGGATTAAAAGAATTTTAATTGTTTGGTAAAAAAATATAATCAATAGCTACTCACTTAAAATCAATGAAAAAAAAATCATCTAAAATTAATAAAATTACAATCATAATTATAAAAAATTCAATTAAATAACAATAATAAAAAAAATCATCTAAAATTAATAAAATTACAATCATAATTATAAAAAATTTCAATAATATACTAATGGAAGGTACTTAAATGAAAAAAATACCTGATAAAAATATTATGCTCTTTAAAAGCTGTTTAGTGAGTGGAGAGTATCCTGGAGTCGAATCATCCACTAAATATGTTTTTGATAAAGTTGGGATAAATTACTTAGTTGATGATAGGCAATCTTGCTGTACAGGGCTTGGACACTACTCTGATGTATTTGACCAATTTTCCACAACAGTTATAGGAGCTCGTAACTTCCATTTAGCTAATGAAACTAATCATACAAATATAGCTATGATGTGTGCCACGTGTTATGCAATACATAAAAAAGTAGCTAAGCTCTTAAACAACAATGAAAAAGTAAGGTTAGATGTTAATGATGTTTTTAAAGACGCCAAGCTTGAAAAGATGAAGTATGAAAAAGATAGTATTGATTCTTCCTTAAATATATTCCATGTTGTCGAGCTACTTTACAATAAAAGAGATGAAATAGCTAAACATGTGAAATTTAATCTTTCAAAATTTAGAATAGCTACTCACCATGCTTGTCATTATTGTAAAGTTCAATATGAAGATACTATTGAAGGATTTAGAGATCCTAAAATATTAGATGAACTTATAAAAAGCTGTGGAATAGAACCAATTGGTTGGTACAATAATAAAAGAGCTACTTGTGGTGCAGGATTTAGGCAGAGGTTTGTAAACCGAGATTTATCTTTGAAAGTAACTGCTGATAAGCTATTGACCTTGAAAGATGAAAATACTGATATATTAGTACATATGTGTCCAAATTGTCAAATGCAATTTGATAGATACCAGCCATTTATAGCTAAAGATTTGAATAGTGAATTTAATATATTTCATTTAAACATTGTTCAGCTAATTGCTTTTGTAATGGGAGCTGATCCTTACAAAGTAGTAGGAATTCAAACACACACTGTTCCAATAGAACCATTAATTGAAAAGATAGAAACTATTTCACATGAAACTAAAAAAGAAAAAGTTGTGGAAAATGTTTATACAGATTAGCTACTTAAAATAGATAAATAGTTTAAACTGGCAAAAACTCATTTTTAAAAAGAAAAATAATTAAAATTATCAAAAATAATTTAATTAATAAATATTATAGATAAATAGCTATTAAAATATTAAAAAAAAGCTTATAAAATAAATAAAAAAAATTAAAAAAAAAAAAAAAAAAAAATTTAAAATTTATAAAAATTTTAAAAAATTTAAAATATAAAAAAAAAAAATAAAAATATGTTTTTATAAAATTTTTTTTTAAATAAAAATTTTTA
>WRMT01000337.1 GCA_009777005.1 Methanobrevibacter sp.
CAAAAAATTCTCCTTTTTCTTCCTTATCTGAATTTTTTAGGTTTAATAAAGATAAAAATAGTCCTATTTTATGTTTTACTGAGTATCCAAACCTTACAAGACAATTCATAATGGAAAATGATGGATATAAAGAAGTTTTTGGAGATGCAATTCCTTTAGTCCAAGTTAGAGGGATTATTGATGGGGAAAATAGTGATGTTCAAATTATTAACTCTGATGGAGCTACTGAAGTCGATATTGCAAAAGGAGCAGATTTAATTGTGGATAACACTCAAACTGGAACTAGCTTAAAAAAAGCAGGTCTTGTTGAACTTGAAACTATTATGCACTCTTCAGCAGGATTATATGCTGGACCATCATGCGATGATGAAAAGATGAAAAAAGCTCAAATGATTTTTGATCAGCTTTATGGTGCAATAACTGCTCGAAAAAATTTCGATGTTAAATTTAATATTAAAAATGAAATGGCCAAGGAAGTTTGTGATTTTTTAGTTGTAAATGACTATTGTTCTGATGAACCTACTGTTAACTCCGGTAGTCATTTTTCTCAAATCAATGTTTTAATTCCAAAAGATAGGTTTCCTGAAATGTTAAATGGAATAAAAAAATTTAATGCTTCTTCTATTGTTAGAAGTAATGTTAAACAATATGTTAAATAGCTAATTATCCAAAAAATGATAACATTTTAAAAATCATTACCCAAAAAGATTTTAATTATAATAAAAGACCAATTTCAAAATGTTTTTAAAATTTATATTTTAAAAAGTTCTGTCGATTACTATATTATTCATAATTAAACGAACCAAGCTATACAAAATCATTTTCTTCATCTTATTCTCAACAATTTTCTTAATTTTAGCTTTATAAAGTCATTAACCCAAATAATTATTTCCAAGCAGTTAATAATATGAAAAAGAGAAGTATCACCAATATTGTCAACATTTTTACCTATTAGCAAATATTTTCATAAAAAAACATGTTCAAAATGAGAAATATATATTATAATTAAGAAATATATATTACAATAGAATGTCCATTAAATATTTTTTTCTATAAAATCTTTTGAATGTTCATTGCATAAGCCAAATCCCACAATAAAAGACTTTTTTTAGCAGCATTAGTAGTTGCCTTCTCCCAATGACCCATCTAGTATTTCCAACATAATTTTTAACTACAGAATCACTTAAAAGAGCATTGCCTGTCTTATTAGCATAGCTATTACTCTTTATAAGGCTATCAATTTGGTTTATATTACCACTGTTTAAAACAGCATTATGACCTGGACAAACATCAAAATTACTACAATCTATATTATAATAATCTTGCCAATCCTTAGTCCCCGCCCCTTCATATTCTTGATGAAGTTTTCCAGAATTACCTCCGGCATGAAGAGGGGATAGTGCATCTTGAACATAATGCAATCCGTAACCTACTGTATATGTAACATGATCAAAATCCCCATTATTGTAATAATCTCTAGCCAAGGTAATATAGTGTCCTGCCCTAGGTATCAAAACATTCGAAAAGTCATTATGATTTCTACTGTAACTCGGGTTTTGTGAATTTTTGTAGTAATATTGTAGTAATAGTTAGCTACATAAATCATGAAGTTTTTTCTAGCAGATGTTTCTGAAAATTTATTTTTAATAGCTGTTTTAAATTTTCAAATGCGTTTCTATTTAGAATACTATGCCCAATTATAGACCAACAAACTACTAACAATAGTTTCAATATGAGCATAGTCTTATTTTTCTTTTTTTATATAAATCAAGTTCTTTTTTGTTTATTTAATGTTATTTCTCTCAATCCAATTACTAATTTCATGTTTTAGTAGTATTTCATCTTCATTTTGAGAGAAACCTATTTTATTTTTTTAATATTTAAATAATAGATTGATAAGGAGTAAAGTAAAAATTAAAAGTAGATATCTATAAATAATAGTTTATAGTGGTACTGTCAAATTTTTACCTCTTATCAATTTTTTTCATGAAAAAACATATTTAATGAGAAATATATATCTTAATCATGAAGTATATATTAAAATTAAGAAAAATATATCGTATAGAATATTTTTTAAGATGCGAATTTTTGACACAATCAGTTCTTGGGCCAGTTTTTTCATATTTTTAACTTCAATATGCAGTATGATATATGAAATTTTTCCAAAGCTTATTTTAACATGAACAAATGAGGTATTGGTAAAATCATTAAAGTAATATCATTTAATAAATTCCAGTTCTCTATCTATAACACAAATTGCATTATTTATTAAAACTGTTTTTTGTGCCTTATGTCTTCCAGATTTAGCTATAACTTTAATTTTTCCTATTTTTCTAGCTTCCACCCAATAATATTCCTTTCAATATATCTCCTTTCTTTGTATAAACTCCCATAAATTAAACCTCTTTATTTTATCTTTTTTTATTAATTCATTAGTTATATTCACTACTAATTCAATATCCAGTTCTAAATCATCTGTTACTCTGACATGAAAGCTTTATTATATTTTCTGTAGTATCCTAATATTTCTTTTTTAGCAGTATCATAATCTATATCCCTTAATTTAATAATGTTAATAGCTTTTAATCGCTATTTAACAGCTTCTTTTAGAAAATATGAACTATTAAGATACAATCCAGCTTTTACAAGGTTATCTATTTCTTGTAATTCTATGGGAGTTAATTTGGTTGAAAGAGTTTTAGCTACTAATTTCTCAGGAATTTTTCACTAAAAGCTAAACAATGAGCTTATAAGTTTAAAAATTTCTAAACATTTAATAATTTAATAGAATTGAGTTGAACAAAATATTTAAACTGACTTAAGTTGACAGCATTGATTCACAACCACCATCCTACTTATAAAAGTCAATATCCTTAACA
>WRMT01000338.1 GCA_009777005.1 Methanobrevibacter sp.
ATGCATTATGTAACTTTTCTCCTACATCAATACGATGTACAGGACAACTCAAATCTTGAACATAGTGTAATGCAGCAGTTATATGGTAAGCATTTTTCTCACTTAAACTATGCTGCTGCCCTACAACAAGATTAACAGGTGTAACTACTTTAGATGCAAAAGAATTAGCTTGACTAATACAAAAATTCACATTCAAATGATTTTTATCAGGACCTATAGGTTTATCAAAATCATCAGGATTTAAATATTGTGCTGATTTAGCAGATATAAATGTTTTTTTGATTGAATTTGGTTTATAATTATCTTTTAATTGATCCCAAACATAGGTATTAACTATTCTATGACCGACAGCACTAAAAAAAACCACTAATAATAGTTTTAACAATACTATGCCGTTATTTTTACTTTTTATTTTCATTTTATTCACTTTTTTAATTCTAATTTAACTATTGTCAAGACAATTTAATTTTAGTGCTATTAATTTAAGGAGTGACATACATTTATCGAGCAATAAAACCATTATAACATTAAATTCATCTTTTAATAATTTAATAAAGGCTATTCACAAAAATTTTATCATTTAATTCGAATTTAAAGTTTTTATTTTTCGTAATAGCAAATATACAAATCATACCCTATAAAACCGTATTAAATTGTCATGAACTATTTTTTATTCCTAATTTTTTTCAAAAACAAAGTTCTATTCGTAATTTCCCATGTCTTATATTTTTTTATTCATTTTGAATCACCAATATTAACCTTATTTTTATTAATATTTAAATAATAGCTTGATAAATATTAAATTAAAAATTTTTTGTGGAAATAATTAGTAAATAATGATTATTCGATTTGAAATGTGGATTTGAAAAGAATATAATAAATATGAGTTTTAAAAAGTGATTTTGAAAAGGGTAAAAAAAAGTAAATAATTAAAAAATAGCATGAAAAGAAATTTAATTTTTGTAAACTTGGTTGAGGTGAGATAATTCCAGTTGATTATGATAAGTATATTATTGTTTTTGACATTATTAGCTTACTTATCTTATCACTAGGAATATCCACTTCATTTTTCAATATTTCTATTATATTCTCTTATTTTAACTTTCAAGAGTGTAATTTAGTCAAATATCTTATATTTCATCTACTGTAGTCTAACTTAATGCTACAACTCCTATCACTACTTTATTATAATGTGATTTAATTGTAGCTATTATTACTATAATTACAACAATTATAATTCCAATTAAGCCTAAATGTTATCTTCAATTTCCATATTTTTCATTTTTAAAAAAAGAATTTAAAAGGTTTATAACTTATATGAAACATATATATTATTCCTAAAAGCAAATATGTAAAAATAAATAAATGTGAAAACATGATTAAATATAAAAAAATTTTTATAACTTTATTTTTTTTGTTTTCTTTATTCCTAATGATTAGTTCAGTTTCATCAGCTGATTATTATGTTAATGAAGGTACAACTTATAAAAATATTACTGATTGGATGATAAATGATGCAAAAACTGGAAATAATTTAATATTCAATACAAGTAGCTATAACCTCACAGATCAACTAATAATAAATAAATCTATTAATATTAAGAGCTATAAGAATACTCATATCAATTTCATTCAAGAAGAGGATATGTGGTGTATGTTTGAAATAAATGCTAAAAACTCTTTTACATATGAAGGTAAAAATACTGTTCTAATTTCAGGTTTAACATTAAATCACTATGGTAATGGAGATACAGTAGATTATAGTGGTGGTAAATTTGGGACAACTATATCAGGTTCTCATAATGCTCGTGTTGATATTAAAAATACTATTGTTAATACTAACCTTATTAATGGTTCAAGTATTGAAATTCGTGAAGGAAATATTCTTAACTCTACTTTCAATTCAAAATCATATGGAGTATTAGCTTTTTATTGGAAAGGAAATATAATTAATTCAAGAATAAATGCAAAAGGGAATGGATTATCATCATATTATAATAGAGGTTATTGGAATGGAAATATGATAAACACGACGATTATTTCAGGAAAAAGTGGGGTGGAAGTAATAGTTTGGAAAGGGAAAATTACAAACAGTACAATACATTCTAAAGGTTCAAAATCAGATGGAATAAGCATTAAATATACTGAGGGCAGTATATATCGAAGTAAAATCATATCAAAGAATGGCTATGCTGTTAAGATTTCTGAAGTAGCTAAAATTACAAAATCTTCCCTTTCATCTGGAAAAGGATTATCTAAGACTTACAAATACTTACCAGACTTAAAAATCGACAGTGCTTTTATTTATGGAAGAACAGCTTATATATCAATAAGTAATATAGGTTACTCCTCATCTAAACCATGTCAAATTGGTTTAAAGATTGGTAAAACACTTAAAAAAGCACACGTTAAGTCAATAAAACCATTTCATCTTAATTTTAATCTAAAAAACACAATTACTGTTAAAATAATTCTACCAAAGAAACTTGTTAATGATAAATTGAAAACTGTGAAAGTAGATTATTATAACAAAAACAAGGAATTGAATAAGAAAAACAATGTTTTCAAATTCATACTATAATCATAAACTCTTATCTTCTCTAAATTTCTTTTTAAAACTTTTTTATTTTTTTTAAATAGCTTTTTTTTTAATTAAGAATAAATAAATTATTAATTATTAGCTATTTCATGAGTATTTCTTTTTTTAAGCTTTTTTATTTTTTTTTAAATAGCTTTTTTTTTAATTAAGAATAAATAAATTATTATATTCATTAGCATAAGTTATCATTTAAATTTCTATATTTTTTTACAAAAAGATTTTAATATTTTATTAAAAAATTAAATTTG
>WRMT01000339.1 GCA_009777005.1 Methanobrevibacter sp.
AGCTAAACTTCTATTTTTTATAAAATTTATCTGCAGAACTGAGAGTATAAGAGGTAGGTGGGTCATAATTTCTTGGAGTAGTTATCTGTAGATAATTGCCCTCTTTATCAGATCCGAATGGGGTGGGGGCTATGTACAAGGTATTTAAAGAATTATAATCAAAAAATTAATAAAAATAAGTCACAAAACATATTATTATTAAAAATTAATAAAAATAAATATAAAAATAATGATTTTAAGAATTTTTAAAAGAGTATTAAGTTTTAAGAGGAATATTTTTCATTGGAATATAATCATATTATAAATCTAATAATGATATACATTTATAAAGGTGATTTAAAAAAACAATACATTTATTATTTATTAAATTTATTTTAAAAAGCTTTAGAAGTAAAAAAATTTTTTCTAATTTAAATAAAATTTTAATATTTAAATTTAATAGGAATAAAAGATTATTGTTGTGAAAAAAAGTGTTTATAATGAGTATTATAATTATTAAAAGATATTAATTATTTTATTAAAGTATAAAGATAAAAAAATTATAAAAAAAAATAAAAATATTAAAAATTAAATTGTTAACTTTCATTAATATACTTTTTTTTTAGATTAAAGTTTAATTTATTTTTTATTTAGATTTAATAGTAATTTAAGGTATATTTAAGTTTATTCTCTATTTATTTAACAATGGTATACTCAATTGAAATAGTTAAATCTCTGTCTAATTTTAAATATCTATGTTTTACATCTATTTTTCTATTATCAACTAATTAAATATCATAAATTATATTTAGAGAAAGGATTAGAATCTTCCTTGTCATATCTACTAGCTAGTGCAAATCTGAAATATTTGTCTTCTGTATTAGGAATATCTACCATTCTAGAAATATCAAGATATTCTCCTTTATTATTTTTACCTGTTTTATGCTCCATTATTACCTTGTTGTTGTATTTTTTCTGTCCATATACTCTTTTTGATAAGTATTCATAGCTATATCCACTTATATCTGTAAAATAAATCTTAGCTCCAGATACTTTATATTTACCTTTAAATCCATCACCATAAAGAGCCTTTAAGCTAAAGCTTTTAAAAGTACCATCTTTAGAAAATGAGTAATAGCTAGAACCAGTATAAGAATAGCCACTATCATAATATTGGAACCTATTACTCCAGTATCCTTGTAATTGCGAATTTGCACTAGTGCTTCCTTTCTTTTTCCAATGAGCATAAAGAGTAGTACTCTTAGTGATTTTGATGTTTTGACTTATTTTTTTTCCACCATTCTTTTTACTGTACCACCCTTCGAAAATGTAGCCACTTCTTTTAGGTGTACTAATTAGCTTATTTATTTTAGAACCTTTTTTGACAGTACTTGTCACCACTTTTCGGCTTCCTATTTTTCCATTGTTAGCATTCCATGTTATTTTACAAGTAACTGTTTTTGACTTGGATTCAATAACTAACCCAGTATCTGATTTTTCATTTTTCTCTGGATTTATGGCTACAGCATGTACAGTAGCTACAGTTAAAGAACACAATGCTATAGCTAATACCAGTAATATTACTATTCTTTTTATATTCATTTAATCATCACCCTTTGAAAATGTTATTATTTAGCTAAATATATGGAGGATTCATGAATCCTTGTTTTAAAGTTAAAAAAATTTTATTTTAAAATAATAATAAGATTTTAAGCCATATAATTAGCTATTATTCGCATTTTTATCTTTTTAATGACAATAGAAAACTTATTTTTTATATAAAGTATTAATACCAGTCATAAAACCATCATCGGTATTAATAGTTTTCCCATCAGAACTTAATTGATAATTAAAGTTTTTATTAGTATTTGGCCATTTGAAATTCCAGACTTTCATATCCTTGTCACTACCCTCGAAGAAGTCTTGATCGATAAGATAAATTGCTCCACCTGAAGCAATCCATTTACCTTTGTACATTTCATTATAAATTGTAACAGGTGTATTATCTAACTCTCTATAACTGGTTATTATCGCAAATGTTCCATCTACATTAAATTTGTAAGATTTAAAGGAATAAATATTTTTATCATAATTATTCTTTGCTGTTTTGCTATACGACCAAGTACCAACTAATTTTTTCTCTTCAACATTCAAATTATTTGAATTTGTCTTTTTCTTCCATTGTGCATAAAAAATAATATTCTTAGTAGGTTTAGTGTTCTTTGTTATTTTTGTTCCACTACTTTTCTTAGTGTACCAACCTTTGAAGGTGTAACCGCTCCTTTTAGGTGTAGCTACTAGCTTACCAATTTTAGAACCTTTTTTAACCGTAGTTACTTTGGTATTTTTAGAACCAATTTTGCCACCATTTGCCTTCCATGTTATCTTGTAGCTAGCAACCTTTTCTTTAGATTCAATAGTTAGTCCACTATCTTCTTTTTCAATTTTTACTTCGCTTTCTGCATGAGCTGTAGCTAAACCCATTGAAAAAATAAGCATAGCTAATGCCAATACAACAAATACTTTTTTAACTTTCATTTCAACCCTCTAAAACTTTTATTCATTCTTTCTTCTAGAACTATTAGCAATTAAATTACAATTGCTTTGATAAAAAAATAGCTTGGAGTAAGCTATTATCAATAGCTATTTTAAAAAAATTTGTTAGTTTTTTTAATAGAATTTGTTAAAATATCATAATTTTTTTATTCTTACAAAGCTATTTCTTATAATAATACTTGAAAAGTGATTATATTTAAATGTTTCTAATTAAATGTCTTGGAATAGGATTAATAGGGGGGGGGGGGAATGAACAAGGTATTTAAAGAATTATAATCAAAAAATTAATAAAAATAATTAAAAAAACAT
>WRMT01000340.1 GCA_009777005.1 Methanobrevibacter sp.
AAATAGAGAAAAAATTAAGGAAAGTATTAAAAAATGTACTAATAGGTATAATATTATAACCATTATTAGTTAGAAGATTAACAAAATTAGAAACATGATTAGAAGAATTAGAGTTATGTAGCTGAAAATCCATAGGAATTACACGAAATAAATCAAAAATAGCTACTGAACCTAAGCTTTCTTTAAAAAACATAAGAAACAATCCATAATAACTACACAAATATTAAATCATGAAAGTTTTACCTTACTAAACATGTAATTATATCATCATTTTAATATATAAACATGAGGATTATTAAACTTTTATATTATATTTAAGAATAGTTTCTTATATTTACAATAATTTATGAAAATTCCTTTTCTAAATAAAATAATTAACAACGACAATTTTAAATAGCTATAATTATTAATTAATGAAATAAAAATATCAAAAAGATAATCAGAGAATATTTAATTAAAAATATTATAATTTTTAAAATAAGTAGCTAAAAATAAGATATAAAATAAAGTGTTATCCCAAAATAGCTATTTTATCCCATACAAGATTGAAACTCTTTAATTGCCTTAATAATGTCCCCATCAGATATTATTCCTACTAATTTTCCATTATCGATTACTGGTAGCTGATTAACAATATTTGAACTTGGAGCATTCTCTTCCATAGTGCAAATAGCATGAAGTAATGAATCATCAGGTTTAACTGAAGTTATATCTTGAACCATAACTTCAAAAACCTTTGTACCTAACTTATATTTGTCCAATATTAAGTTATAACCTAAATCTGTAGCTGTAACAATCCCTACTATTTCATCATCCTCCATAACAGGTAATGCACTTACTTTATGTCTCATTAGCTCTTCAAATGCAAAGACAACTTCTTCATCAGGAGTGGTTGTAAAAACCTCTTTAGTCATTAATTCCTTCACTTTTTTCTCTTTCAACATTAGCTATGCCTCCATAAGCTCCAATAATACTCTTAATTAGGGTATCAATACAATTCTCTCACTTAAAGTTTATTATTTAATTTTTTTAAAAATCAATTATTAATTTAAATTAGAATTGATTAAAAACAATTTTTAATATTAAAAATTTAAATTAAAAGTTGAATTATAAGTTAAAAAAATCAAAGATTCCTTAACCTTATAAAAATAAAAAAATTTTAAAAAGTTAAAAAAATCAAAGATTCCTTAACCTTATAAAAATAAAAAAATTTTAAAAAGTTAAAAAAATCTAAGATTTAAAAACATTTGAAGAATTTTTTCTTAAATTGCAGCATTGAGTTTCAATATTTGATATTAGATTAATTTTTCCAATAACTGGAACATTAAAGATTAATAACATCACTATCAGATATTATACTCTTTAATCATTAGTTTCTTCATTTTTTTCTCTTTTAACATTAGCTAAGTCTCCATAAGTTCCAGTTATGTTTTTAATTATTGTATCAATAGTTGTTATTACATCAATATTTTCAATAACAGGAACATCAAATCTTGATGCTTGAGATTCAAAATACTTTTGAGTTTTTCTTATTGCGAAAAAATTATCTAAATATCTTTGTAAAGGTCTTCGAGCCCACATTTGTCGACATCTTGAGTAGAATCTGCCTTTATGAGTTTCTTTATCCTGAAGAGTCAGCACGAACATTACAACATTATTTTTTTCCAATAGCTCTTTTTTAATAAACCCTGGAACAATATGTACTCCTTCAACAACTATACTGATTCCTTCTTTTAATGATCTTTCAACAACAGCTTCGATTCCAACACTTACTGTATCAACATGGTCTCTAAAACCTGCTAAAACATCATCAAATTCAGGTGGAGGTGGGACCCTCATTCCTTTATAAGCAGTGAAACTTGATTCATGGATAACTGGACTTAATTCTTTAGATACGATTTTACGCATTACTTCCCGAATCATATCTGTACTTATCATATTTCTAATGCCTAAACGATTAGCTATTTCAAAAGCTATTGATGAAGTTCCAACCCCAGAAGCTCCTCCTATTAAAATTACCAATGGATCATTGGATTTTTTTATTTTCTTCCACGCAATATATTTTTCTGCGATTTCAGGGTCTTTTTCTCTTAATTCTTCAACAATTACTTCAACTAATTCCTCAATAGTAATAACAGTTATTTTTTCTTTTTTAAGTCTGGACTCAATGCATAAAGCAAAAGAATACGCTTTATTTGGTCCCATTTCTGCTCTTGTTAATGATCTTGAAAGAACTCCTTTAGAAAAAGGTTCTGTATATATCTTTCCACCAACTTCTCCTTGAATCATAATCATAGAATCACCTCTTTAAACAGATATAAAAAAATAAACAATAAAAGAAAATAGTTCATTAATTACTAATAATTAAGAAAAATTTTATAAACAAATTATCTTGAAAGTCAAAAAAATCACTAATCATAAAGTCAAAAAAGATAATAGCTATTGTCTAATTTATCTATTAGTATAAAGTATTTAATATAACTTTTTATTTATTCAATACGTTCACTCATCATTACATTTTAATTAACAATCAATAAAATTAAAAGAAAAAAAATAAAATAAAAAATTGGAAATGAAATTACTAAAAGAAAGGGTCCAATTATTCAAAATTTTAAAATAATTAATAAAATTATTTTCTTTAAACAAACTTTAAATGGAATATTAATATTAATATAATCTTATTTTTAGAAAATCACAGATTTTTCAAAGTTTTGAAAATAATATTAATTTAAAATAAAATTTATATTTAAAATAATATGATATTTTTAAATTTAAATTAAATAATATAATAATATTTTTAAGAATATTTAAGAAATATTATATTTCTATTCATTAT
>WRMT01000341.1 GCA_009777005.1 Methanobrevibacter sp.
ATTAAACAAAAATAAATAAAATTATAAATTTCAAAGAATCCAATAATTATTAAACAAAAATAAATAAAATTATAAATTTCAAAGAATCCAATAATTATTAAACAAAAATAAATAAAATTATAAATTTCAAAGAATCCAATAATTATTAAACAAAATTAAATTAATTTTGAAACCACTATAAAAATACTGCCAAAATGAACGGTTAAACTTTTGAAAACCCCATGAATTTAAACTAGAAACAGTGTTAAACGATTTGTTTAATAGAAATCCAATACTCAAAACCAGCATTAAATTTGATGCCTTAGATCTTTTTTAAAGAAAATATCTAAAGTAGTTTGTTTTGATTGTAGTAATTCTTTCAATAAATCACTAGTTTTAACATATTTATTGATTGGAATTTTTAGTTTTTCTTGGAGATAATTTAAAGATTCTTTCAATGTTTCAAATTCTTTGTAAGGTTGTTCCATTGCATATTTTACATTTTCTCTTACATTAAAAACTCCAAGAGGAACATAACCAGAGTAAGCTTCCCTAAGAACAATTACCCCAGACTGTAACTTTTGCTTAGCTAATGAATTAAGAACTGCCATTTTACACGTATAATAACATCCTCCGACTTTTGAATATTCTTTTTTATCACTATTTGTTTCATAGTCAGAGAAAATCATTTCTTCTTTTCCTAAAATTTTTATAAATGCTTCCATCCATTCATATTGCCACTCTATTGGTATTAAAATGATTGCATAATAATTTTTTAAGCTAGAGAATTCATAAACTCTATATGTGTCGAGAATTGGGTAAGTTCGAACTTCTTTTAATAATGTATTGGCTATTGAACTATCACAAGCTGTAATAGACCATCTTGTTGGAACGAGTTTTCTTCTTTTGGCTGTTCCAATAGCTCCAACAGAAAAGGCTTTTTGGAAGCTTGAAAAAGGAACATCTTTCATGTGAAGATTTATAACAGCATCAGTAGCTTTTAAATCAGTATCATAATAAGTTTTTTCTAATTGCCTATCCCAACGAACACTATCAATATCAAATTTTTCTATAACTGCACTTGGACCATGTGGGGTACTGTCTTCACTAAATAATAATCCTCGTGGTTTTTTTCCAAAAGTAGCTTCACTATCTATTGAGGCAGTTGACAGAGAAATATCTTGTAATTTTTCAATAAATGGATTATCCAAATCATTTATTTTAATAAGCTGTTTCCCTCTTACAAGATTTAAACGATAATTTATTATTTCTTCTTGGCTTTTATTTTCTCCTATCCAAGATTCAGGTGAATCCATGATAGATGTATCTCCTTGCTCTGCAACCATCATTGGACCTGCATAAACTTTAGGATAACTCCATCGTCCTATGAATACTGAAGGAGGAGTACTACCATCTAAATCTTTACCTACTTTTACAGATTTCATTTGTATTTTATCTGTTAACTTTTTTAAATAGGCATTTTTAGAATTTATCATATTTTACTCTTATTTAATTAACAATGTTATTTTGCAATAGCTTCAAAAAATAAAATAACTTATTAAAATGGTAAACATTTTAATAATAATATGGAAGATTTAGAAGGTAGAAAAAGAAGAGAAATAAAAATAATAGTACTGGAAGTATTAAAGGTGTAAATATCATTGCTATTATTTCAGCATTATCAAATTCCCGTCTAACAGGTAACTGAGGTTCTCGAACTTTCCAAAAATCATTCAAAGATTCTTGAACATTTATAAATACCCACATTCCAAGACATGGGAAAAATAATAAAATTAGAGCATTCAATCCAGGAGAATATGTTTCTAATCCTTTTTCTTCCATTAATTTTTTCATATCATTTATTAACTCATAGAATACAAATGTACTAGCTATTGGAATAATTGCAAAAGCTAATGTCCTTAAACCAACACTAATATCTTTTCCAAATTCATCTCTTAAATAGCTACTATTTTTATAAAACCAATAAATGCCATATAATCCAAGAGTAAGTGCCATAAGGAGATAAAATCTTCTTATAGGAATGATTTTTGAATATTCTTCAGTAAAAAGACCAGTATTTACTCTCCTATTCCGATTATAATTTTGATTCCCTATAACGTTTCCTGGTCTTGTTTCATTTTCTGTAAATTTATCAACTGAATTATTTACATTAGAATAGCTATTTTCAGATGAAATTTCATCATCCAGCCATTGAAAACAATAGCTACATTTTTTTGCATTAACTGGGATTTCTTTTCCACAATATATACAAAATTTAGTTTTTTGATTATTTGGGGTTGTATTATTCATAATATCACATAATAATGATTTTGTAGGAAATAATTAATTCAAACTTTTTCTAGATAATCTCGTAATAGGAAGTTATATATTTGTAAACAAAGCAAATTCTTTGTGCTTGCAGACTCATTTAAAGATAGGGATACAGGAGTTAAAACCTGGAAAAGTTGCTATAAATCAATTCTTGGAAGATTTATCTTGAACAATTTTCTCTTACCTCAACCTATATACTTCCCAATTGGGAAGCTATAATCATTGTAAAATAAAAAATTTTCTTAAATTAAAAAAATTTAAATTTTTTTACAATTTTAAATCAAAGCTATTCAAATTTTTAAATTAAATATTTTTAAAGAATAAAAAAATAAAAATCTTCTAAATTCCTAAATAAAAATATTTTTAAAGAATAAAAAAATAAAAATCTTCTAAATTCCTAAAAAAAATATTTTTAAAGAATAAAAAAATAAAAATCTTCTAAATTCCTAAAAAAAATATTTTTAAAGAATAAAAAAATAAAAATCTTCTAAATTCCTAAAAAAAATATT
>WRMT01000342.1 GCA_009777005.1 Methanobrevibacter sp.
AAAAACTTTTCCAAAATTACTATAATAAATTTTTTAATTAAAATTCAATGAATTAAACTATAAATAAAAAAATTAATAATTTAAAGTCTATAATCTCCAGAAAAAATAAAAAAAATTAATAATTAATAATTAAAATTCTATAAGCTACAATAGATAAAAATTAATAATTAAAATTCAGCATCTTCTTCAATGTGATTCCAGTTATCAATAAACCAATCATAAGTTCTTTTTAATCCTTTATCAAATGAAACAGATGGTTTGTAATCTAAAATTTCTTTAGCTTTTTCAATAGAAGAAATCAATTGTGTTTTTGCATCCCAGTCTCTGCGAGCAATGTAGGCAATACCTTCATTATTTCCTGTTAAATCATTAATTTTATTTGCCATGTCAATAACTTTATGATCTTTACCTGATCCTAGATTAATAGCTTCACCAATAGCTTCTTCTTCTATGCCCATAGCTATTAAACCATTAACAATATCTTCTACATATGTCCAATCTCTTGTTTCATTACCATCACCAGTTATAGGAAGTGCTTGATTAGTTATAGACCAGTAAAAAAAATTAGGAATAACATTCCTATACTTTCCTGGAACTTCTCCAGGACCAAAAACATTGAAAAATCTAGCATTTACTATTGGTAGGTTATATAAATTATTAAAATAATTTGTATATAGTTCTCCAAGTAGTTTTGTAACTTGATATGGAGTATGAAGAGAAATAGAAATGTCATGTTCTTCAAATGGTAATTTAGAGTCTAATCCATAAACGCCACAACCTGAAGAAGAGTAGACAAATCTTTCAATATCAGCTAATTGTGCATATTGAAGAACCTTTAAAATACCAATTCCATTAACCATTAAGTCTAATTCTGGATTATCCACACTATTTTGATTAGCAAAATGAGCTGCTAAATGGAAAATGATAGTTGGTTTTTCTTTAAAAACTCTTTTTAGTGCAGCATCATCTAATATATCTCCTTTAACAAATTTTATATTATCTAAATTAGCTATATTCCATTCATAAGATGAAGATAAATTATCAAGGACAACAATCTCACAGCCAAGTTCATCTAGTTTTTTTAACAAGTTACTTCCAACACAACCTGCGCCTCCAGTTACAAGAACTGTTTTATCTTGGTATTCGTTAAATTTACTCATATAAACCATCTAAAGTTAATGCGGATAAAATGTAAAAGTAAAAGAATTTTTTCTTATAAATATATATTAATATAAATTAATGATTTAATGATTAATAAATATGATAGTTTTTAATTAATATTCTCATTAATTATATGATTAAAAGAAAAAAATATCTATTCCTAAAAATTCAGAATATGAATTAAAAATAACCCTAATTAATATGGTTTCATGAATTTTAAATAAAAATAAATATATTCAAGTTTATAATATAATTATTAAAAAGTTTAAAATATTTTTTATTAAAAACTATTAATTATTTTTTTATTAAAATAATTTACAAATTTTAAAGATAATGTAAAAAATAATTTATAACTAATTAGAAGAAATAAATAATGATTCTATGATAGCTAATCCTAATGAAATACCAATAACTGATAATCATATTCACATAGATCATTTCAATGGTGAAGGTCCACTTAAAGTAGCTAAATTATTTCATAATTCTGGTGGAAGAGTTATGATGATTCCAAATAAACCTTCTTGGACATTTAAAAAACCATTTGAATTTAATGAAGCTATGGATTTAGTTATTAGCTATGTTAACCAAATCAATCAAAATACAAATGTGAAATCATTTGCAATCTGTGGAGTTCATCCAGCAGAATTTTCAAAGCTAATCAAAAGTGGAAAATCATATGACGAATCATATGAACTTGTTAAAAATTCCCTAAATTATGCTAAAAAACTTGTTGAAGATAAAAAAGCTGTAGCTATTGGTGAAGTTGGAAGACCACATTATAGTGTAAGTTCAGATGAGTTAAAATATCAAAACAAAATTTTAAAGTATGCTCTTAGATTAGCTAAAGATATTGATTGTCCTGTTCAGCTACACAGTGAAACAGCTAATGAATCTACATTCAAAGAATTCGCATCAATAGCTAATGAAGTTGGTTTTAATAAAAGTAAGCTAATCAAACATTTTTCAGGACCATATATAACTTTGGATGAAAATTTTGGCATTGTTCCCTCTGTTATGTCTAGTAAAAAAAATATTGAAATAGCTATTTCTAAGGGAACAAATTTTTTAATGGAAACTGACTATTTAGATGATCTTTCAAGACCTGGAGCTGTTTTAGGACCAAAAACTGTTCCTAAAAGAACTTTAGACTTTATAAAAAAAGGAATTTTTACAGAAGAAGATGCCTTTAAAATCCATAAAGAGAATATTGAAAATATTTATGAGATTGATTTATAAATAATAGCTATTTATTTATAAAAATCAAAATAATTCAAATAAGGGTATTTATTTATAGTTAAGTTAATTATATACCATTAATACGTGATTACAGGTAAAAACTATTAAACTTTAAAAATAAATCTATTAATATATTAATTTAATAATCATCTGGTGATAATATTAAAATTTAATTTAATAAATCTCTTGATAATATATAGTGGTTTTCAAAATTAATTTAATTTTATTTAATAATTTATTGGAATTTTTAAAATTTATAATTTTATTTAAATTAATTTATTTAATAAAATAATCATTAATATAAGTTATTTTTATAGAAAATATTATTAAAAATATAAATATTAAAATTAAATAGATTATAAAAAATTATATCTGGTTTTAATATTTTTACAGATTTTTTAAAAGATATATATTT
>WRMT01000343.1 GCA_009777005.1 Methanobrevibacter sp.
AAATAATATGATATTTTTAAATTTAAATTAAATAATATAATAATATTTTTAAGAATATTTAAGAAATATTATATTTCTATTCATTATTTAAAGAAATTATATAAAATTAATATTATAAAACACATGAAAAATTGACTTTTGTGTCTTTCTCTTTCTTTTTTTCTCTCTCTATCTATCTCTCTCTTTATCTTTTATAATTTGTTATATTATTTTTCAATAAATTTAAAAATCAAGTGCTTGTGTTTTATATTCTAATTTTTAAAATTTTCATGAATTTCAAAAAATTGAGGTTTTAAAATTATGAAATTTTTCAAAAAATATCTCTTTTGAAAGAATGAGATATAATGCTAGATTAAGGATTAAGATTAAATAACTCTTTTTATGATATTTTAAAATTCGTAGATTTATAATAGAAATAATATGTCTCTTAAGCTTTTCACTGTTCTGTGAGCTACATTTATATAATAAGAATTATAAATAAGATATTTATAATTATTAATAATGATAAATATTAATTATATTAGATTTATTAATAATTTATTTTTTTTTAGGTTGTAGAGGTCATGATTTCAATTTCAATTAGATTTTTTTTTCATTGAAAATTGAAAGGTGGATTATGAGGTAAGTGTTTTTATTTAGAAATCAAACTGAAATTATTTAGTTTCAGATTTTTCAAAAATTTTAAATCAAATAAATAAGATTATTCTCAGAATCAGAAAAATTTACAACATGATTTTTTAATAATTATTACTATATTTTATACGAATAATATTATATTTAACAATAAAAAAGAAAAGAATAGTAAAAGGTATTTATATGAATTCAAAATCAGAGGAAAATAAATACAAAGAAATTGACTCAAAAAAGGAAGATAATTTGTCTAAAAACAAATATATTCTACTAATAACTTCATTATCTTATTTTTTATGTGGATTTTCAGTATCAGTTATTTCAGTTGCACTGCCAACCATAGGATTGGATTTTGAAATTAGTGCTGTTAGTCAGAATTGGATAGCTATAATATTTTTCCTTGCAATAGCTATTTTTTCACTTCCATTTGGAAAGATAGCAGCGAAATTTGGTTTGAAGAAAACATTTTATATAGGGTTGATTCTTTTAATACTTGGTTCTTTTGGAGCTTCTATTTCTAATTCAGCAGAAGTTTTAATAATTTTCAGAGCTTTACAAGGTTTAAGTGTTGCAATATTGAATGTTTCAACTTTAGCTATTTTAACCGAAGCTATGTCTGAAAATGAGCGAGGTAAAGGAATTGGTTTAATAACATCTATTGCATACATGGGTCTTGTAGCAGCTAATGTTGTTGGTGGATTTTTAACTTATAATTTCGGATGGAGATATGTATTTTTAGCAGTAATACCATTTTTAATCCTTACAATGATTATAACTTACTTAAAAGTTCCAAATGATTGGCTATTTTCTAAAAAAGATAAGTTTGATTATATTGGGGCTTTAATATTTGCAGTAGCTATTTCTTGTTTGACCTATGGATTTACTATAATGCATGACTTAAATGGAATGATTTTAATTATAATCGCTATTGTTCTATTTTTTATCTTTGGCAAATGGCAAAACAAGCTTGAATACCCAATGTTTCCAATTAACATTCTTAAAAATAAAAAATTCACATTTGCAAGTATTGCAGCACTTCTATGTTCATTTGCAACTTTTGTAATAATATATATTGTAGATTATCATTTACAATATATCAAAGGATTAGATCCTCAAGCAACTGGCTTAATACTTATGTTAGCTCCTCTTTCAATGGCAATATCTACATTTTTAGCAGGTAAATTATCTGACAAGTTCAACCCTCAACTCATTGCTAGTTCTGGCATGATAATAGCTTTTATCTCACTAATGATTCTATCATCATTAAATCAAAGTACACCTTTAATAGTTGTTATAATAGCTATTGTTCTTGAAGGAATTGGATATGGAATGTTTATTTCTCCAAATACTAATATAGTTGTAAGTTCTCTTCCTTCCAAATTAGCTTCAATAGCTTCAGCTACAGTTTCAACTACAAGAGTTATAGGAGAAACTTTAAGTTTAGGTATGTATACTGTAGTATTTGCTATAATCATGGGTTCCTTAAAGATAATCCCTGAACATTTCCAGCTATTAATAACAAGTTCTCAAATTGTTTGTATTTTAGCAGGTATTGGTTGTTTATTAGCTATTATTTTTTCTTTAATAGGAATAAACTCTTATAAAGGAATAAATTCAAAAGAACAAGTTTAAATCGAATAGGAAATTGGGTTATTATTATAAATAACTCATCATTTCTATTATTTAAAAAAATAGCTGATTTTAATCATATTATTATAAATATAGTACTCGACATTTGATTTAAAAATTATGATAATTTTAAACTTGTTTAAAACACTTAAATCATAATTTATTAAATAAAATTTAATAAATTAATCAAGATTGATATTTTCAAAAGTTTTGTCGAATACTATCGCTCATCATTTCTATTATTTAAAAAAATAGCTGATTTTAATCATATTATTAAAAATAACAATAATACTTATATAATTTAATATATTAAGTTATTATAATTGGAATAAAAAATTAAAAATAGAAAAAGTCTTAGATTTTTAAATATGTTCGTGAAAGTTCTAGTTATAGAAAATAAGATTATTAAAAATAATAAATGCATTTTTTTAATAAATGCATTTTTGTTTTTAATTTTTGAAAAATAAAATTTTTTGGCAGTGTCAAATACCCTACTGATTTGAAAATTTTTTTTATTACTAATTTTTGTTTTTATATGATTCTT
>WRMT01000344.1 GCA_009777005.1 Methanobrevibacter sp.
TGCCGATTTTAAACCATAGCTATGTATTTCATCCACAAATTTTTTTAAATCATCAATGTTTAAATAATCAAAAAGTGTCTTCCCATCTTTAACTGCAGTATCTAACATAGCTAAATCAGACCCAGAATGTTTAGCTATTTTTGGAATTTCCCAAGGACTAACTGCTCCAACACGATGAGCATCAGCATATCCTGAAGCAACTACATATGCATCAGGATTTTCATCCTTTACTGTTTTAACCACATTTTCCATAACTTCCAATGCTTCATTATAGTTTGATGTTCCATATAATCCTACTTTAATATAGTCAGCACCTGAAATTAATGCACCGTAAGCTGCAAGAGAAACAGTTCCAGGTTTATAAGGAACATCACCTAAAGTAGCACTAAGCAACATATTATCTGGAGTTATTTTCCGAATATCTTTAATTACCCATGGGAAATTAGCACCAAGAGACCCTTCTTTAGGATTTTTAACATCAACTATATCTGCACCACCTTCAATAGACTCTAGTGCCTCATCATTATTTATAGGACTTATTAATAGAAGCAATCCATTTCCTCCAATAAAATCATGAAATTATTAAATTATTAAATTTTTATATTAAATAATAGTTATTTCAATATAAAACAAAGATGGAAACAATTATTGTTCAATGAGATTATATACTAAAATGGAAAATGTTTAAAAAATTTTAATATATGCAATTTTGTTTAAAATTTTTTCCAATTCTTTAATGTTTTGTGAACTCATAATTATTTCACGTCTTATAAGTTATCTTTTAAGAAAAATAAACAATACTGTTTTTTTATAAAATTGGAATAATATAGTCTTGAAAATAAAGTTTTTAATTAATGATAATTTTTAAATTATTATATTCTTTTATTTGATTAATTAAAGAATTATAATTTATATTTCATTATAGTGCTTATCTTAATCTATCTTTAAAAAATTTATTAAATTTTTCAAATAATATTTTATATTTAATGAAAAAATTTAATTTGATTAAAATAGTTTAAATCTTTTACAATTCTTTAAATTTTAATTATATATAATAATAATCTTAATAAAGATTAAATTATTTAAATAATGAATTAAAAACAAATTATAAATTAAGATAATTAATTTAAAAATTTTGAATAATATAAATTATTTTATTTAAATTATTAAAATTTTATTTATAAATAAAGAAAATCAGAGATTTTCTAACTTTAAAAACTAAAGTTTTTAAAATTAAAATAAAATATTGTGTTTATCCCAAAAAAAAAACTTATAAATAAAGCACTTAATGGAGGATAATATGATAGATAGGAAACAAATAGCTATTGACTTTGTTAAATCTCTCAATCATCCTGAAATTGAAAAAATTATTTTATTTGGCTTGTATAAAATAAAAATAAGAAAAATGATTAAATTTCCAAAGATTTAAAATAATTTAACTAAGAGTTATTTTTTAAGGATAAACTTAAAAGGTATAAAGGGCACATTACATTTAAAAACTTATAATTTCCAATACCATCTGTTTCTAAAATATTTAACTCCTTAGCTTTTTTTAAAAAGTCAGGGAAAACTTTAACTTCTTCTTCATTTAAGTAAGTATCTTGAAAATCTTTTTTTCTAAAACTCATAGCTGGATTTTTTCCTAATTTTTGCAAGATAGATTTATATTTAGGACTAATAATAGCCTTGTCCATAATAGGGGTGAAAAATTTTTTACCAATTCTTAAACCAGCTTCAATAACTCCGTTATGAACATTTTCTTCATCAATTAGATTATCTTGATCTTCCCAAAAAACAGAATCTCCAATTTCTTGCATTAGTGTAGGTTGTCCACTCGAAAATATCACCATTGTTTCTAAGGCATTTTCATTTATTTTCATCTTAACACTCTTGAAAGTGTCAGTGAAAAAATTTGAAACTTCTTTTTTCTCTAAAGGTTCAAGTTCATAGTGTCTAAAAATACGATTGAATGATGGGTTGTGGTTAAATAGAGAATTTAACTTTTCAGGATAAGATACTAGCATCACACCTACAGAAGATTTCCCTCTAAATTCTGTAGCCATAGTATCAGCAAAACTTTTATACCAGTTAGCAAATTCAGGAGTTTTGCTTAATCCATTGATATCATCTATTATGATAAAAATAACATTTTTATCATTAAAATTATTTACTAAATCAGTTAAAACTAAAGGAAATGTGTTTTTAATTGATTTTAAATATTCTTTATTTTTAGGCTTGAATTTAATGGTTGTTCCCATAAGTCCTACTTTTTCTATATGGTCTCCAAAAAAATCTAAGATTCTTTGTGACCATGTTTCAGACTCAATTTCGTTTAGCAACTTTTCTATGAATTCTTCGATTAAGGAGTTAACGTCATGAAATCCGTCGTTAAATATGTGCACACCAATCATTTTGTATTTACACTTAACAAGGTCATTAATATATGTTGCTAAGGAAGTTTTTCCCATCCCTCTTTTTCCAGTAACGAAAAAATGTTGAGCTTCTCCTTTATTAATTTTCAGTAAGTATCTATTAATATTCTCAATAATATCTACTCTGCCCTTGAATTTTTCAGGATTTACAGGATATCCTGGTTGAAATGGTGTTTCTTTTTCGTTTTCTAGATCCATGATACTCCTCAACATATTTATAATAATAGTCAACCTTTTAATTTATTTTAAATTAATAAAAACACTTTAAAAACACTACTAGCTTTTGATAAATTGGAAAAAAGATTTTTATTAAAAATAAAAAGAAATAGCTATTTTCGTTTCATATAAGTTACTCATATTAATATA
>WRMT01000345.1 GCA_009777005.1 Methanobrevibacter sp.
GAAATATATTAAATAAACAATTTATTTATTAAATAAATCAATTTAAGTAAATTTAAAATTAAAAAAATTCAATATTTTATTTAAAAGAAAATCTTTGAAAAATTTCATTTTTTTTAACAACTATACTTAATAAAATATATTAATAGCTCTTTTTTTAATTATTGATTATTATCAAACTTCTTTCATTAAAATTAGTAGCTATTTATCAATAAACAAAATTTTTTAGGAAAATTATGCGATAATGGTCCATATAACTAATTATTATAATATTAATTTAAATCATTGAACATTTTGGAGATGAAAATATGATATTTGCAGCTATATTAGCGGGAGGAACAGGGAATAGGATGGGAATAGTTGAAAAACCTAAACAATTCCTTTTGTTAGGTAATAAACCTATCATAATACATACTATAGAAAAATTCTATATTAATCCTAATTTTGATGAAATTATTGTTTTATGCCCAAAACAATGGATAAACCATACCAAAGATCTTATTTCTAGATATATAAATGATTCAAATAATATTAAAGTGATTGAAGGTGGAAATCTTCGAAATGATACAATCATGAATGCTGTTAAATATATTGAAAATAGCTATGAATTAAATGAAGAATTTATAATTGTCACACATGATTCTGTAAGACCTTTTATTACCCATAGGATTATTGAAGAGAATATAAAGTATACTATTGAACATGGATCTTGTGATACTGTAATTCCATCAACAGATACAATTGTGGAAAGTGAAGATGGTAAATTCATTAGCTCAATTCCTAATAGGCAAAATATGTATCAAGGTCAAACCCCACAATCTTTTAAAATTCTCAAACTAAAAGAATTGTACAATAATATGTCTAATGAAGAAAAAAACTTATTAACTGATGCTTCTAAAATTTTTTCTATTAACAATGAAAAGGTTTTTCTTGTAAAAGGAGAAGTAAGCAACATTAAAATCACATATCCCCATGATTTAAAAGTAGCTAATTCTATTTTAAAAAATGGACTATAGCTTCATTGGTGAAATAATGATTAATATAATATACCAGTTGACCTCTCCAAAATTATTTGAAGAGAGTTTTGATGAGGTTTCTGATTTAAATAATCATGTGATAATAAGACCAACTTATCTGTCAATATGTCTAGCAGATCAACGATATTATCAGGGAAGTAGAGATCCTAAAACACTATCTGAAAAGCTTCCAATGGCATTAATTCATGAAGGGATTGGAAAAGTACTCAAAGATAATACAGGGACTTTTGAAAATAATGATAATGTTGTCATGATTCCAAATACTCCAGTAGAAACAGATGAGGTTATATCTGAAAACTATCTAAGGTCTAGTAAATTTAGAGGAAGTGGTTTTGATGGATTCCTCCAAGATTATATTATTTCAACTCCAGAAAGATTGGTTAAGCTTCCTAATAATATTAATAAGGAAGTAGCTACTTTCACAGAGCTTGTTAGTGTAAGTGTCCATGCTATTGATAGATTTTCCAATATTTCCCACCAAAGAAAAAACCGGATTGGTGTGTGGGGGGATGGGAATGTAGGATATATAACATCTCTACTGCTCAAAATACTCTACCCACAATCTGAAATCATAGTTTTTGGAGTTCATGAAGAGAAATTAACCTTATTTAGTTTTGTTGATACTATTTTCAAAGTTAACGAAGTCCCAGATAATTTTTGCATTGATCATGCATTTGAGTGTGTAGGTGGAAAAGGTTCACAATCAGCTATAGACCAAATTATTCAAACAATAAATCCTGAAGGAACAATAGCTCTTTTAGGGGTTTCTGAAAATCCCGTTGTTGTAAACACAAGAATGATTTTAGAAAAAGGATTATTTTTATATGGAACAAGCAGAAGCAGTAGAAAAGATTTTCTAAAAACAATTAAAATTTTTGAAAAATATCCAAAAATAGTATCTTATTTAGAAAATATAATTAATAATATTATAGAAATAAAAGAACTGGAAGACCTAAATAAAGCTTTTGAAAGAGATTTAAACTCTGAATTTGGAAAAACTATTTTAAAATGGGACAAATAAGTGAAATAGCTATTATTTTTCTATAATTTTTTTTATTATAATAGATTCTCTTTTACAATGAAAATTTGATTTAAATAACCATATAGTTCTCGACAAAACTTTTGAAGATATCAATCTCGATTAATTTATCAAATTTATTTAATAAAATAGGAATTAATGGTTTTAAACAATTTTAATAATTATTCTCATTTTAAATCAAATACCAAGTACTATATTTAGATTAACTATCATAATCCTCGTTTTTAAGATTTTTTATTGCAATAACTCCATGCCAACAGTTGAAGTTTACATTAACAATGTTAAGTTGGAATCCTTGTTTTTATAGATTTTTTTACAATGAATCTTCTTAAGTGAATTTCACATGTTGATTTGCAATTGCAGCAACCCTTGTTTTAATAGATTTATTTCATAATATAAAAAAGTCTCAACAAACAAAATAACATTTTATGTGTCGTTGCAATCCTTGTTTTAATAGATTCTCTTTTGGAATAACTTGTACTTAATGAATACTCTTTTTAAGTTCTTTGAGCCGTGACCCTTGTTCTAATAGTAGTGTTATGTGAAATTAATTTTTTTAATTTGAATAAAATTTACTTAATGAATTAAATTTTTTTGATAAATTTAATTTATAAAAATAAATTTACTAAATAAATAAAATTTACTTAAACCTTTAATTTTCTTTAAAATTAAATTTAAAATAATAAAAATAATTTACTTAATAATTTTAATTT
>WRMT01000346.1 GCA_009777005.1 Methanobrevibacter sp.
TGAGATTCTCGAATTGATTGCAAGTATCATTAACTTAATTACTGCATTTTTGTGGTTATTTAACCGCTGAATTCAATGAGTATGAATTTTTAAGATTTTGAGTCTTTTTCACTCGCTTTTTGTCTTTTTTAGCAGAGTGGTTTCCTATCTGTTTTGTCTTGGAGTCAACCAAAGAGAATTCATCCATTTTTTTTATATTAAGAGAGGTGGACAAAACCTTTTTTGTGATTTTTAAGCTATTGGGCGGCTATGGCTTAGAATTTTTAAAATGGTCAAAACTTTCTTTTTAATTTTTATTCATATTTTTTCTGTTTTTGTTTTAGATTTTTAAGTATATTTCTTTATTTATTTTTGCATTGGGATATTTTTCATTGAGCATTGTGAAAAAATTTTTGAGAATTTTTTTATTAGCTTGTTTATTTTTGTTTTTATTTTTCAAGTTTAATATTCTTTTAAAGTTATATCCTATTGCCATTAAGGTTAATTCTGTCTGCACACTGTCTATTTCTTTTTGTTGTATGCTTTCAAGACCATGATGTAGTTTTAATATGCCAAACACTGGTTCTACAGTTGAACTTCTTTTTTTGTACTCTGATTTTCCTTCAGTTGAGTTCATTTTTTCAGTCATTTCTTTAGAAAGGATTGTTCCGTATTCAGTTATAGTTCTTGTTTCTGAATTAGTGCATTTTTCTTTTTTTAAGCATTTTTTACATTCTGAAGTATAGTATAACCTATGAACGCTGTCATCATAGGCATATTCTTTTTTAAATTCAAGTATTTGATTTTCTGGACATTTAAATGTGTCTTTTTCACTATTATATTTGAAGTTATCTTTATGATAGGGATTGGTGTGAATTCGACCTTTATGTTCACGTGTTTGCTTTTGATTAGGTATGTATCCATCTATATTATTGTTTTTTAAGAATTTGAATTCTTTTTCACCACGATATGTATAATCTGCACTAATTTTTTCAGGGTACTTGTTAAGTGTCCATAAAACCTTTTGAATTTGAGGTATTAATTGTTTGTGGTCTGTTGGATCTGTAACAGCATTTAAATTAACTATTAACTTAGATTGATAATCTACAGCTGCTTGAACATTAAAACTAAGCTCTATCTTATTTTTTTTATTTTTCATCCATCTAGCATCTTTACAATGAGTTCCAACACTAGATTGCTTGGATTCAGTTAAAACACTTTTCAAGTCATTTAAAAAAATAATTTTATCCTCAACAGATTTATTTTTATCAATTAAAATTTTATAAACCGATTCACGAACTTTATCATTATTTTTATCATCTAAATACTCTTTAATTTCTTTTTCACTTAGTTTTAATAAATTTAAACAAAGTTCAATCTCTTCCAATCTTATCATGTTGTATGGACTATTATTTGCTTTAACTATGGTTCCATCAAAACTTATATGGTTAAAATCAGTTAGTTTTTCTTTTTCAGCAGTTTTTAGTAAATCTTCATGCATTTTTTCAATTAAATATCCATGCTCTTTTTTAAATCTCCTCAAAGTCCTTGCAGAAGGTTTCAAACCTCCCGCTACGAATTGATAAACTTGATGGAACTGCAAATGTTCATATATTCTTTCTGTCGAAGTCACACAATCAACAGAAGCATAAAATAATATTTTTAACAAAGTCTTATTCAAATAACTTGGTCTTCCTTCCTTTTTATCTGAAACAAGATCAAAAGAATCGTCAAAATGATCTTCCACGAAATCTATCACTTGCCGAGAAATATGATCAATCGGAATGAATTTTGAAAGCTGTTCTGTAAACCAAAAATCCTGATTATTATTTTCCTTTATTAAAACCATTATTAAACATCCTAAAAAAACTTATAGCTATATATAATTATATATAATCCATTATATATAAATCTAACGATTTTAAGAATTTTGCCTTTCTCTCATTAATTTTTGTCCACATCTTTTAATTTTGTCTATATTCTGTCCACATTAGTAATACTTATTCATATCTTATTATTACTAATTATTACTCATCATATGCTCTATGATTCATTAAATATGATTCATTTTGATAAAAAATAATGATGATAATATATGAGTAATGTTAAACTTTTTAAAACAAATCACGGACTAGGAATCCTATTTAACGACTGTAGTGTTTTCAGAGTAGATTATGAACCAAAAAACATTTACAAATTCAGAGGACAACAACTAAGCAAAATGAGTAGCTATAGTAGAGGATTAAATAAAAATACTAAACCGATGAATTTCATGCTAGTTGGTTCGTGTGCAACTGGTAAAACTAGTGTGATTAGAGAATATTTTAAACAAGCTGAAGAAAATTACAAGAATGTGAAAACAGTACACATTGATTGTCATGCCGATAATACAGAATTTAAAGTCTATTCTAAGATTCTCAAGAAATTAAACGGTGGAGATGGGATTGGTCTGCAGATTAGTAAACTTAAAAAGATAGTCATGAATCACATAATCAAAAATGACCAAATATTAATAATTGGGTTAGATGATTATGAATTAATAAGAAACACAGACAATTTAAACGACATAATGTACGGTTTATTAAGAGCTGATGAAAAACACCCTGGAGCTAAAGTTAGTCTCATAACAGCCACTAGTGAGAGAAAAAAAGCTAAACTATATGGTAATGTAGTTACCGTGTTTAATCCAGTAGAGGTTCATTTTCCAAAGTATTCACAAATAGAGATTTTTAATATACTCAGGGAGAGGTGTTTGAGAGGTTTTTACTTAAATACC
>WRMT01000347.1 GCA_009777005.1 Methanobrevibacter sp.
ATAAAATAACTTAATTAAATGATAAAAAATGAAAAATTACATATAAAGAATAGTAGAGATTATTCCTACAATAGCTCCTGTAATAGTAGCTAAAAGATTAACATGTTCATTGTTTAAGAAATTTCTTCTTTCTAAAACAGCACCAAGAAAACTATCCATGAAACAACCAATAGTTCCTGATATTATAGCTATTTTAAGTGAAAGAAAAGGATCAGTTATTATTCCAAGAAAATAAGCAGCTAATCCAATGATTCCTGAGCCTATAATTCCAACAAAAGTTCCTAAACTTGAAATTGCTCCATCTGTCCCAGGAACAACTTTTTCCATTGTTGTTATGAGTCT
Source organism: Methanobrevibacter sp. (assembly GCA_009777005.1). Lineage (GTDB taxonomy): Archaea > Methanobacteriota > Methanobacteria > Methanobacteriales > Methanobacteriaceae > Methanorudis. The sequence goes on from WRMT01000347.1 coordinate 343, forward strand.
TGGATGTTGAAGTATTCCAATTTCACTTGCCATTGTATCGGCAGTAGCTGTTGCAATAGAACCAATAAATCCTCCAACAAATGGGAGATAATAACTACCGAAAGCAGCCATTGTAAAAGCAACAACCCCGTTTGAAATAACATTTTTAGCTGTTCTTTTACCTTCATAAATGCCTAACTGTTTTTTATAAGATTTTTTATATTTTGTAGCTAAAAGACTTAAAATTAAAAATAGTGAAATCAGAAATAACCAGTTTACACCAGCAGAAAATATAATTATAACTCCCATGATAACCATTAAAAGAGAACCCCATAAATCAAGAGCATTTCTGTAATAGGTCAAAGTTCCAGCTACAAAAAGTAAAATAGCATATCCCCAATTTATCATCAATGTCTCTTCCATATTATCATACCTCAACTATAGTTTAAGACATAATTTTTCACATTTTTAATATTATTTATTTTTATTAAAATATCTTAATTTTTAAAATTATTTATCAACTAGGCAATGTTTAGAATCTCGCTAATAGTTTGTATAACTCTTATTTTTTTTAGTATGAATTTTAGGCCTTTTACATTTGAAATTTTTTTTATGGAAGATGTGTTCCATGATATGAATCAAAATTAAATAAAAACAAACTGATGATTTTTTATTAAAAAATATTTTAAAAAAAATAAAGTTTTATAGCGAGATTTTGAACAATACCATTATTAAGATTGTTTTAAATAAATATTTAAATTTAAGAGCTTGTTGCACAATTATTTTTGTTCAGCTATTATATAAATTAAAATGAATATTGTTTAAAAAAATTTAATATATCAAATTTTGTTCAATAATAATTTATAATTTTTTTCATTTTGTTCATCAACATAGAATTGTGCTACAAGCTCTTTAAAGGATAATAAATAATTTAAGATGCTTTAATTAATTTAATTCATAATATTAAAAATATAGGTTGTTACCAAACTTTTTTCATTAAAATTAGTAGTTCATTTATAAATAAACAAAATTTTTTTAGGAAAAATATTAGGTAAAGACCTATAAAAACATATTTTGAAAAAATTAACAATTTTATAGGTAAGAATGCTAAGTAATATATTTTAGAAGCATTTAATAATTCTGTAGTAGAAGGAAAGCATCCATCATGAAATATATAGGATTTACTCAAATTTTCTCCAATATTAAAAGAATCAAGAAGATAAATGTAAACATTGACTAATGCATCATATTTTAGTTTATTTTTGATTAATTAATTGTATTATTCTTCATCCTTTCAGAAAATACTGAATCACTCACAATGATGCCTTTTTAAAAAATTTATTATATGATACTCAATTAATAAATTTAAGAAGAAACCTTTATGAGTTATGGTCCCTTCTAAGGTCATAAATATTGTATCAAGTGTTAGAATACAATTTTGATATGTCGTTTAAGCGATTTAAAAAGAAATCATGACCTAATAAATATTGTTTTTTCATAGTATAAAAAATTAATGAATCCACAAAAATAGTAAAATATATTTAAGAATAATTGGCAATCTAATAATTCGATTTTTTAGATTTTTTGAGTTTTCAAATATGCTTCAAAAAGGATTAAAATCAGAATAACTGTTTAAATATGATTTTTCTGAAAATAAAAAATTTTAACATTGTTTAAATCAAATAATTAGAGAGTGTAAAGTTGTTGGCTCCTGCGAAAAATTTTATTCTAAATAATGGTTATTTTTCAATATAATCATTGGAAAATTAAATAATGATTTTCAGAGCCAAAAACTTTACTTCCCCAAAATAGCTAATGTTTTATTTACCTATTATTTGGTTTTGATAAGTTCTAGAAAGATTTATATATTACTATTTATATAATTAGTATTACATTTTTTGGGAAAAAATAAGAATGTTTCTTGTTTAAAGTAATTATTCTCTAATTGGGTTCGTTGGTTAAATGACGATAAAAAAAATACAGTAAAATTATTTGAAAATAAAAAAATTCCTACTATATGGAATGAAAAAGAAGAAGATTGGTATGATCATTTTTCAGTTTTTACTACATATGTTACGAGATAAACAGCATCTAATAAAACTTTAGAAGCTGAAATTAATGGTTTCATTCCAGTTCTCCAGTTCTTATCTTTTTACTTGATTTAACTGCACTAAATGATTCGTCGGTAGTAGCTATTCCTGCGAATTCTTCAAAATTTAAAATTTCATCTTTGTCATTGTTTAAAAATGATTCAATAGCTTCATATTAAAACGATATTCATGATATATAATGATTTAATATAAAATAGTTAGCTAAAACTTTTTTGGGAATTAATATGACCGCGGAAATAATTATAATGAATAAAAATGCAATTGCATTGGCTGCAGACAGCGTAGTAACAATAACAATAAAAGAAAATGGAGAAACGAAA
>WRMT01000348.1 GCA_009777005.1 Methanobrevibacter sp.
AAAAAAAAAAAAAAAAAAAAAAACAAAACAAATAAAGAAAAACAACATTTTTCTAACTTAAAAAAATAAAAAGTTTTTTCAAATAAAGATAATTTTAAAAATTTTTTTTAAAAAAAAAAGAAAATCGTTATTATTACTTAAAAATAATATTAATCCTGATTTTAATTAAAATTTAAAAAAATTATAGCTTTAAACATGAATTTATAAATCAATATTTAAGCATGATTAAAATTAGCTATTTATAACTATTTTCTTAAAAATAATCTGATTAAAAAAACAACAACGTAAATTTTAGAATTTTAGAAAAGTTGATAAAATTAGTTTCCTTAAAAAATCTTTAAATAAATTATAAAAATTAAAATTATTTATTTTTAAAAAATAATATTTATTAAAACTATATATACTATTTCCAAAAATATAATTATTTTAAATTAAAATTAAACAATGACTATCTTATTATTGTTAAAAATATTTATAAAATATTTTCTTATAATTCTTTATTTAAATAAATTATATGAAGATAAATTTATTAAAAATATTTAATTGACTTATGAAACACTTATATTTAAAAAGATGAAAAAATTATTTTTTGAAAATCATTTATAGCTAATTAAAATGAATATACAATCCAATGAAGGAGTGAAATTGTGATTGATGATAAAAAAATAGAAAAACTAACAGTAAAATTATTTAAACAATATCAGTGAAAAAATTGTCCAAAAGCTTTGAGATTAGCTGATAAGATATTGAAAATTTATCCTGAAGACTCGGATACTTTAAAAGTTAAATTAAATGCTAGTTTTTATTTGAAAAAATATGAAATTGCCTTAGAAACATCTGAGAAAATAATAAAAGCTTATCCAGATTTTCATGCTGCTAATGCATTTAGAGCAGATATTTTAAAAGAATTAGGAAGGACAAAAGAAGCTTTCATAGGATATAACAAAGCTATTGTTGATTTTCCAGATGATTTTGGACTAGAAAGTAAAACTGAAGATCTCATCGATAGTTTAGACTATGGCGAGGATTCAATAGAATTTTTACAAGAATTAATTAAAGAAAATCCTAATAATACATTTGCTTATTTGGCAATAGGATACAGTTATAATAGACTTTCCAAGCATGAGGATGCTCTTGAATATTTTGATAAACATATTCAACAAGTTAGGAAGTATAAGGGTCATAGCCCAGGATCACATATATACTTACAGAAATCAGAGACTTTAAGAGCATTGAAAAGGTATGATGAAGCAATGGAAATAATTAACAAAACTATAGAAATTGAAGGTGACTTTACAGAAAATTTTATTGAAAAAGGTTTAATTTATAAAGAACTAGGAGAATATGACAAAGCAGTGTCTCTTTTTGATAAAGCTATAGAAGTAGATCCAGATTATTCACATCCAATTAGTGAAAAAGCAATGTTGTATTTTGAAATAGAACAGTATGATAAAGCTATTGAATACTTTGAAGAATATGGAAGTGATGGGAGCGATTGTGATTATCATATGGGGCTTGCACTGAAACATGAAAAAGAATATGATAAAGCATTAGAATGTTTTAATGGAATTGAGGATGGTCCATACACCCAAGAAATATTTTTAAAAGCACAAAAAGAAATTGAAGAAATAAAAAAGATTATAGAGAAGTAAATCCTTCAATAGCTATCTTTTAAAAATCATGGGAAATGTGTTTAAATAAAAACCTTCTACTTCAAAAAAAGCAAACAAAACATGAAAAAGTAGGCAAAAAAAAAACCTATACTTCTCAATTAGAAGGAATTTCTTATTTATAATCATAATAGCTATACTTCCTACTTAATAAAAGAATATAAATAAAATATTTAAATTGATGAGATAAAATGAACACTATTTACACTATTGGTCATTCTTCCCATAAAATTGATTACTTCATAAAATTATTAAAAAAATTTGATATTAATTTAGTTTTGGATGTTAGAAGTACACCATACTCTAAATATGCTCCTCAATTTAATAAAGAACTTTTTGAAAAAGAACTTGAAACTAATGGAATTAATTATAACTTTGTTGGACACACCTTTGGAGCGAGACAAAAAGATTCAAATCTATATTCTGAAGATGGGATTTTGGATTTTGACAAAGTTAAAGAATCAAATAAATTTAAAATTGGGATAACTAAAGTGATAAATAATGTTAATATTGCTAATATTGTCCTCATGTGTAGTGAAAAAGAGCCAATTGATTGCCATAGGTCAATTTTAATTTCAAATGTCTTTTCTAAAAGAAATATTAGTATAAAACATATTTTAGCTAATGGAGAAATAGAAACACAAAGAAGTCTTGAAAATAGACTTTTAGCTTTATATGGTTTTCCAGGAGAATCTCAAAAAACATTACATTTTTTTGATAAAAATAAAGACAATAAACACTTAAATCATCTGAAAAAGGCATATGAAAAAAGAAACAAAGATATTGGTCATTCTATTATTTCTAAATAGACTAGTTAGCAAATTGATACTAATTTAAATATTTTGACTTTACAGACCATATTTTCATGGGGAAATGTTGAAATAGCTATTATATTAAGCTTTGAAAAATCCTTGAAAAAAAGAAAATTTAGAAAAATTTACTAGTAAAAAATTATTATGTTTATATATTTAAAAACAATCCCATAAACTAAAAACAATAGCTAAAGCTAAAAACTATACACAACATTGAAAACAATACCATACACAAAAAACAATACCAC
>WRMT01000349.1 GCA_009777005.1 Methanobrevibacter sp.
TTTTTAAAACATTTTTAAAATAATTTTTGAAAATTTTTAATAGTTCCAAGTTTTTTTTTTTTTTTTTTTTGACGGGATATGATTGGAAAATTACTCTTACGCACTCACCTAGAAACCACTCCCATCACTTTCATAACAATAGACATGAGCATTTTTTAACCTTAATGCATTAAAAAGTGTTAATATTGAATTAATCAATTTATATTGGGATGTTGGTAAATATATTGATGAAAACAAGAAAAATCTAAGTTGGGACAATCTGTAGTAAAACAACTTTCAAATTACTTACATAAAAAGGAACCTACCTTAAAAGGTTTCTCTGATTAAAATCTTTGGAGAACTATAAAAAATCTCGATTTTCTAAATGAAACGATTTTATTCGATTTATAAAAATTATCCAAAACTATATTAAATAAAATGATTTGTCTAAAGAAAAAAATAAAAGAAAAACTTAAATTATTTAGTTTATTTGATAGTAAACTGTATAAAGCTGCTAAAAATAAGTTGATAACATATTAAAGAAAATTAAAGAATTTTCAGAAATAATTCGATCCATTGCCTTCGATTCTCCGATGCCTTACTTTAAACCTACTTCAATTTCTTAGATGATAAAAATATCGAATGTATATCTAATAAACTAGAGAAATTCTTTTAAAAAACTTTTTCTAAGAGTGTTAATAAGATTATAAAAACTAAAAATGGAGTAAAAGTGAGAATGGTCTTTAGAATTGAAATTTACAATCAGACAAACTTTATCTATAATCAACTCTCAATTTTTTGACAATCTCTTACTTCTCAAAAATTATTTACATTCAAATAAAAGAAAAATTAGTGAATTGCTCCACACCAACATCTAACTGAATTACTGGAACTAGAGGTAGTGTATGAATTTTGACTAGAAGTACTTTCTGAATTCTCAGTAGTATATTCAGTTTCAGTACTTGAAGAAGTGTCTTCAGTACTTGAAGAAGTAGAAACATATGTATCACTATATGATTCAATAATAACTCCTTTCCGATATAAAGTCCCTTGTGTACTTGTTCCTTCTTCTGTACTTGTTATGTAAAAAACAACATCCTCACTAACCTTTATTTCTCCTAAATCAATTTTTTCGTTTCCATCACCTGTATATTCTTTAGTTTCATTCCCAATAGTTACACTTAATGCCCATGTTCCATTGGAAATAACTTCAATTTCAGCGTCTTCTTTACTAGGTTCATTAGTATATAGCCAAATTCCTAAAATAGCTATTATAATAACCAATATTAGGATAATTTTTTTAACTTTACGCATTATTAATATCTCCTTTCAAATATTAATCCAAAATTTATTTTTTAAAGATGTATAAAGCACTAATTTTAGTTTAAACATTATAGCGGTTTGTAAATTTATTTTTATGAAAAACCAAAATTTGAACAAATTTTTTCCGAAAATATATGTCTTTTAAAAAATCTGTAAAAATTTTAAAACATGCTATAATTTCTTATAATTTATTTAATTGTAATATTTTTATTTTTAATAATATATTTTATAAAAATAAATTATATTAATCCTTATTTTATTAAATAAATTAATTTAAATAAAATTATAAATTATAAAGAGTCCAATAATTTATTAAATAAATTAAATTAATTTTGCAAACCATTATTCCTTGTTTTTTTTTATTAAACAGAGAATTCACTTTTTAAAATTCTATTAACGAGATTATGCAGCTATTTTAGCATTGTTATTCATAAATCTCATTGATTTTATTATTATAGTCAATTCTAAAGGTTTTTTTACTTTTATTATATTTGCTGTCTAACCTCACTCCAACATTTTTGGATTTGTCTGCTTTAATTGATGGGACTGTAACAGTTTTTATCAATTTTTTATTATCATATATTCCCATTTCATTGGTTTTTGCATCTACATCACCAGTATTTTTAATATTTACAATATATTGTTCGCTTTTCGCACTGATTTTTTCCAGTTAAGATCTGGCTGTTTTTCAAATTCAAGTTCTAGAATCTATTACGTCAGGATTAGAAAGTCCACCAGTCATAGCATGGGAAAAATCGGAATTAGAATTATATCATTTACTAGTTTTCTGGTTTTCATTTATTCTAGGATTTAAATTATATGGCGTAGTTCCTACATTTAATGTGGAAGTTGAAGGTCTACAATATCATTTATTTAACTTTATTTTCTAATTTCACTAATTTTCAAAATTTTTATTTTCTTTTAAAGATTTTTTCACATACTCCTTACCGATGAAAAATCATATGCTTCTTTTTAAAGCATAATCCAATGCTTCTTTTTCTTAATTCTTCTAAACCAATACTATGGGTGTTATAATTTCCTCATCTTCGTTAATATATTCATTAAACTTTCTAGTTTAATCAGGGGTGGTCAAATTTTCACCTTTTATCAAATTTTTTCATCAAAAAGAACTATTTAAATGAGAAATATATCTTAATAATGAAATATATCTCTAAATTAAGAAGTATATATTACATAAAGTATTTTTTAAGAGGTGAATTTTTGACACTATCCCTCATGACTATAATAAGATAATTTAATTTTACTATTATGGTCTTGAAAGAAAACATTTTACTTAATAATCAGAATAATATTAATTTATTTTTAAAAAATCATTTTTTATTTCATTTAATTTTTAAAATAATAATGGATATTATCATGATTAATAAAATATAAATTTTAATTCTTTAAATCAATAAAATAG
>WRMT01000350.1 GCA_009777005.1 Methanobrevibacter sp.
GTTTTTAAAAATATAAAAGTAAACTAAATAATATAATTAATAATGATTAATTATTATTAATTATTTTTATTATTATAACTTATTTTTATTAATTTTTTAAAATGTTTTATAAATGTTTTTTTTAAATATAGGTGTTTAAATGAGAGGCGGAGAAGCCATAATAAAATCACTAATTGATCTAGGTGCAGACACAGTTTTTGGATATCCTGGAGGACAAGTTCTTCCTCTTTATGACATGATTTATGATTCTGATTTAAATCATATCTTAGTAAGGCATGAGCAAAGTGCATCTCATGCAGCTGATGGCTTTGCAAGAGCTTCAGGTAATGTTGGAGTATGTATTTCTACTTCGGGTCCTGGTGCAACCAACCTTGTAACAGGAATAGCTACAGCTCATATGGATTCATCACCTATAATAGCTATTACTGGACAGGTTCCAAGGCATTTAATTGGTAATGATGCATTTCAAGAGGTTGATATGCTGGGAATAGCTATGCCCATTACTAAACATGCTTTCCAACCAAAAAATGCTGATGAAATCCCATCAATAGTTAATTCTAGTTTTCAAATAGCTTCAAGTGGTCGTCCTGGTCCTGTTGTTATTGATGTTCCTAAAGATGTTCAAGAAGAAGAGCTAAATAGCTATAAAACAGGATTAATTAAAACACCAGGATACAATCCTACTACTGTTGGAAATATAAGGCAAATTAAAAAAGCAGCTAAGCTTATTACAGAATCATCTAAACCAATAATATTAGCTGGTGGAGGAGTCATAAGTTCAAATGCATCACTTGAACTTAAAACTTTTTCAAAGCTTATTAAGGCACCTGTTACTACAACTTTACTTGGAAAAGGATCATTTGCAGATGAAGAGGATACTTGTCTTGGAATGCTTGGAATGCATGGAAGAAAAGTAGCTAATTTATCAGTTGATGAAAGTGATTGTTTAATAGCTATTGGCTGTAGGTTTTCAGATAGAACAACAGGAAAAATAGAAGATTTTGCAAGAAATGCTAAAATCATCCATATTGACATTGATCCTGCTGAAATTGGTAAAAATGTAGAAGTTGATGTTCCTATTGTTGGAGATGGAAAAAATGTTTTAAATTCCTTAATAGATACTATTAAATCTTTAAAAAGTGGTTCTTCTAAATCAAGTCAATGGTATGAGAATTCAATTTTATTTAAAAATGGCTGCATCCCAAGGGTAAGCTATGGTGATATTCCTTTAAAACCACAACAAGTTATAAAGGAAATAGCTAATTCTTTAAATAGTGAATCTATAGTAAGTACTGATGTTGGACAACACCAAATGTGGATGGCTCACTTTTTTAATACCTCTAAACCAAGAAAATTCTTAAGCTCTGGTGGACTAGGTACTATGGGTTTTGGTTTTCCTGCTTCTATTGGTGCTAAAGTAGCTATGCCGGATAATGATGTAGTTTGTGTTACAGGTGATGGAGGGTTTTTAATGGTAGCTCAAGACTTAGCTACTGTTAAAGAATATGATATTCCATTGACAATTTGCTTATTTAACAATAGAAAACTTGGAATGGTATATCAATGGCAAAATCTTTTTTATAATAAGCGACTTTCTCACACAGACCTAGGTCAAACACCTGATTTTGTAAAATTAGCTGAATCTTTTGGAATAAGTGCAATAAGGATTACTAAACCTGGTGAAGTAGAAGAATCTTTGAAATTAGCTATTAAAGATGCTGAACCAATCTTGTTAGATATTGTTATTGATAAATCTGAAACTCTTCCAATGGTTCCTCCAGGATGTGGAATAACCGAGATTCTTGGTGAGTATAAGATTGAAAATGATTTAAATGACATGTTTGATGGTGCAGATATAGCTAATGCTAAAAATAACACACTTAATAATAGCTATAAATAATGGAGTGATTAGATGGATTCTAAAAATGAAAATCAAGAAAATGAACTCAAAAGCCATGTAATCAGCATACTTGTGGAAAATAAACCTGGTGTTCTTCAAAATGTTTCAAGCTTATTCACTAGAAGAAGTTTTAACATTGAAAGTATAACAGTAGGTGAGTCTGAAACTGAAGGATTGGCAGTAATGGTTATAATTTCTAAAGGTAGTGAAAAATCCCTTGAACAAATTACAAAACAGTTAAATAAGCTAATCGATGTTATAAAAATAGTTTCCCTTGATCCTAATAATTCTGTAAAAAGAGAATTAGCTCTTATTAAGGTTAAAACTGATAATGAACAAACAAGATCCGAAGTAATTCAATATGCCAATATTTTTCGAGGAAAAATCATTGATTTGGGTAAATCAACTCTTACAATCGAGATAACTGGAGATCCAAATAAAATAAATGCTTTAATATCTTTGTTAAAAAACTTTGGAATAAAGAGGATAGTTAGAACTGGACCAACAGCTATTGCACGTGAAAGTCATTTATAAATAGTTTTTGTTCTAGTATTAAAATTTATATGTCTAAAAATTATTTTTTCATATCAAAATTTTTTTTTAAAGAATTATGAGCTGATTTGATTTAAGATTATTTTTTAAATTAAAAATAAAGTTTAAAATATTTTTTTTATCTTAAAATTTTTTTTTAAAGAATTATGAGCTGATTTGATTTAAGATTATTTTTTAAATTAAAAATAAAGTTTAAAATATTTTTTTTATTTATCTTTTTTTTTTTTTTTTAATTTTTTTTTTTTAA
>WRMT01000351.1 GCA_009777005.1 Methanobrevibacter sp.
TGACAGAGATGTTACTAAACAATGATTTCATTTAAACATGTTATTCAGCAAAAACACTGCATACAAACAAAATTTTCATATCAGTAACATATTTGACACTGCCAAAAATTATAAAAAAACAATTAAATTATAAAAAAAAAAGTAAATTAAAAACGAATAAACCAAGTTAGAATAGCTATCAAAGAAAAACACCATTATATTCTCAAAAAATAGCTATAAAAGAAAAATAAAGTATTAATGTGATGTTTAAATATTATTGTTCATATAATCTGTTAATTTTTTTCGTGCTTGACCAATTGTTAGAGGGTAGGAGTCAGCTATTTTGATGTTGTCTTCTTTTTCTAGAATTTCAATTAAGTGAGCTATTCTTGGAAGTCTTAAATCAGCTTCTCTTACTGTGTTAACATCATCAAAAACTTCATGAGGAGTTCCTTCCTTTATAATTTCCCCTTCTTTTATAATGTGTACTTTATTTGAGTATAAGGGTACAAGATCAACATCATGAGTAGAGATTATTATTGTCATTCCTTCATTATTTAGTCCATATAATAGCTTAAGTATATTAGAAGCTCCTTTTGGATCAAGTCCTGAAGTAGGTTCATCTAAAACCATTATTTCAGGGTTCATAGCTAATATTCCAGCAATAGCTACTCTTTTTTTTTGACCACCACTTAAATGATGAGGAGGTTTTTTTTCAAATCCCTCCATTCCTACTTTTTTTAAAACACTTGTAACTCTTTTTTTTGTCTCTTCTTGAGATAATCCAATGTTTAATGGACCAAAAGCTACATCTTCTTCAACAGTAGGAGCAAATAGCTGATCATCTGGATTTTGAAAAACGATTCCGATTTTTTGGCGAGCTTCAACTAAACTTTTTTTATCATACTTTAATGTTTTCCCCTCAATAAGTATTTCACCTGAGCTTGGCTCGAAAATTCCATTAAAGTGTAAAAATAGTGTGGATTTACCAGCTCCATTATTCCCTAATAATGAAACAATATCTCCTTTTTTAACTTTAAAATTGATGTTGTTTAATGCTTTAGTTCCATCAGGATATAAATAAGTTATATTTTTTGCTTCTACAATATTCACTATTCTCACCAAGATTTAATAAGAATCTAATTTCAAAATAGCTAATAAAAAATGTTTAATAGTATGAAAATTTTAGCTATAGCTAATTTAAACTTGAAAAAGATTAATTTATAATATAAAAATATATTTATTATCATATTTATTATTATTGAAAAATCTAAAAACCATAACTCTGTTTAATCTCATATCATTTTATTTATAAAAACAAGCTAAAATTAGCTAATTAACAGATTAAACCTTTAAAACATAAAAACAATAATAAAATTAGCTAACTAATAGATTAAACCTTAAAAACATAAAAACAATGATAAAATTAGCTAATTAATAAATATAGCTAAAATTTAAAAGATAATTAGCTAATTCATGATCATACTTTAAATTTAAAAATTATAATGAATATTTAGGTAATGAACCATTATATCCTCTTGAATCTAAAGCTTGTTGAAGTTGTTCTCCTTTATCCAGTGATTTAAAGAAAAGATTAGAGATTAAAAGACCTAAAGACCTGTAAGAATTATGAATCCCATAGTAACCAAGTCTTGTTTTTTGAGCATTAGTCATAACTTCAATTTGATCTAAAAATATGAAAACAATATTATACATCAATAAAGCGATTTCTATAAATATTTTAGGAAGTTTAAGAATAGCTAAGCTATTTACTATTTCAGCTATTGGTGTTGTAGAAGATAAAAATCCTAAGCAAGAAAAACAAGCTAATGTTCTAAAAAAAGTAGCTATTCCTAATTCTAATGCATCAGACCGTATCACAATATTAAAAAAACCAGTGTCAAAAATAACAGGACCTGTTCCAAAGAAAAAAATCATGAAAATACAGGTTATTAAAGAAAAGCCAAAAGGAATAGAAATAAACTTAAGATAGAATCTAAGTGGGACATTAGCTACAAAAAGTAAAGCAATAGCTATAGTAATAGTGATTAAAATAGAAATCACTGGTAAGTTAATTAGAATAGCTAATATCATTAAAAAAAATGAGATAATTATTTTTAGATTACAATCTATATTTTTCAAATTATTTGTATGTGCAATATAATCAATCTCTAAACCCATTGTTTCTACCTATAGATGAAGTTGTCTATTTCTTTATATAAAATCTAGTGGTTCACTTTCCAATAATTTAGCTAAAATTTAAGAAGAATGAATAATTAAAAGCTTTTAAAAATTTATGTAAACTATAAGAATAATCAACAGATACACTCTTTCAATAACTTTAGCTAACTTTAAAAGTTAATCAACAAATACAATCTTTCATAATTTAAACAAACTTTAAGAATAATAAAGTTTACTTGATAAAATAAGTATGTTATAATTATATATAAATATTTTGATGATTTTCAAATATACTTTAAAAAAGTAAAGAAAATTTTAAAAAAAATAATAATGTTCAAAGACATTTAAAATTTATTTTGGTAAATAGAATGTGTATCTGATTTAATTAAATTTATTTTAGAAATAAATATTTATATTAAAAAATAATTTAGAATAATTAGCTATATTAAAAAAATAATAAAAAATAATTAATAGGTTATTTCAAAAAAAAAAGTTATTTTAATATAAAAATCTTAAAA
>WRMT01000352.1 GCA_009777005.1 Methanobrevibacter sp.
TTTTTTTGGAGATTTACTTTCCCATTGAATTTTTCAACCTTAGCTTAAAGATCCAATTTTCCTGTCAAATTTTTTGAATTTATCTGCAAGACCTCTAAAATAAGGTATGTAAACATTGGAAAACAAGAGTCTTTCTGGATTCATACCATTAGCTGCAATTTCTTTCCTTATTTGTTTCATTTTCTTTTCTACTTCATGGTACATTAAGTCTCCAGGATATTCTCCAATAAAAACTCCATCTGCACCATTTTTAAGAGCATAAATTATATGTTTTGGCATTACTCTGTTTACTGAGTGAATTTTGATTATATGGATTGATTCAGGATAATCTACTCTGTTAACTCCAATATTATCAGCAGCTGTATAACCTACTTGGTCTAAAAAAACAAGTATCCTCTTCTCCCCTTCTTTTTTGTCTTTTAACATTCCAGAAATAGTGGCAAATATCTTTTCATCAATATTGCCATGAATATTAATAGCATTTGGTTTACAAACTGTTAAACACCTTCCACAACCAGAACAAGACATTGGATCAATGTAAATTTTATCATCTTTAACTGACATTGATTTATATTTACAAATAGCTATACAATCTTCACAAAGATTACATTTTTCATTATCTATTTCAGCTACAAATGGCTCAATTTCAAGTCCATCATTCATTATTTCAGCTACTTTTGAAGCTGCAGCATTAGCTTGCATTATACTATCTGTAATGTCTTTTGGTCCTTGAGCTGTTCCACAAACATAAGCTCCTTTAACATCAGTAGCTACTGGTTTTATCTTTGGATGAGTTTCTTTTATAAATAAATCCTCAGTTAATCCAAGATCCATGATTTCAGCTATTTCTTTTGTACCTTCAGAAGGTTCGATAGCTGTTGATAAAACAACCATGTCTGTTTCAATTTCTGTGAATTTTTTTTGCAAGGTGTCTTCCACTCTTACAATTAAAGAATCTCCTTTTTTATCAACTTCTCCAGGTCTTCCTCGTATTAAACGTATTCCACTTTCTTGCCCGTGCTTGTAATATTTTTCATACATTCCAGGAGTACGCATATCAGTATAACAGATTATGATATCGGTTTCAGGGTATTTTTGTTTAATTATATTAGCATTTTTTAAAGCAACCATACAACATACTTTTGAACAGTATTTGTGGCCATCTGGTTTTTCATCTCTTGAACCAACACATTGTATCATAACAATTCGTCTTGGGACTTTTCCAGTTGAAAGCATTTTTAATTTACCTTTAGTAGGTCCATTAACTCCCATAATACGACCAAGCTCATTTTGGGTCATAATATCTTTATATTTTCCATATCCATATTCTGGTCTAAGATTAGGATTAAGATTTTTATGCCCAGTAGCTATTATAACAGAGCCGGCATTTAAAGGAATCATTTCACTTTCTCCTTTAAGGCATATGGCATTCATAGGACATTGTTTTACACATTTCCCACACTTTTCACAATTTTCCATATCGATAACATATGCATCAGGATAACTTTGAGAAAATGGTTTGTAAATTGATTTTCTACTTGAAAGTCCATCATTCCATGAATCAGGAACTTTTACAGGACATGTTTCTGTACATTTACCACAAGAGATACATTTATCATCGTCAACATACCTTGGCTCTCTTTTAAGTAAAATATTAAAGTTTCCAGCTCTTTTCTCTACACTTAAGACCTTAGCATTTGTTATAATTTCAATATTATCATGCCAAACAACTTCATTCATAATAGGATTAATCAAACACATTCCACATTCTTCTGCAAGTTTAACTGGAGAGAAAACTTTTCCTATCTTTATCATTTTTCCCCCAATAGATGGTTTTTTCTCTATTAAATATGTTTTAATTCCTTGTTTTGCAAGTGAAAGAGAGGCACTAATTCCAGAAATTCCCCCTCCAATAACAGCTGCTGTTTCAGGAGTTTGACAAAGTATAGGATCAACAGCTTGTGATTGTTTAACCTTCTCAATTGATGCATTAATCAATGTTTTAGCTTTTTCAGTAGCTTTATTTTCATCATCATGAATCCATGAACATTGTTCACGAAGATTTGCCATATCCATTAGATAGGGATTTAATGGTTTTATATAATCTTGAAAAGTCTTTTCATGAGTGATTGGTGAACAAGCAGCTATTACTACTCTATCTAAATTTTTATTAATGACACTATCTCTTATTACTTTCCGTCCATTAAGTGAACATAAATTTTCAAATTCTTCAACAACATCTGCATTTACTGAGGATTTGAGATTTTCAATAGCTATAATATCTGAAATGTTTCCTCCACATCTACAAAGAAAAACACCTACTCGTAGATCTGGCTTTGAAGATATTGGGGGTTTTACAATAGTCATTTTAATCATTTCTATAAGTTTAATATTTTTACTAAGTCTATTTTTTTTAAATTAGCTATTACAGATTAATACTTAAATTGTAAATTATCTTTTTTTTTTTTTAGCTAATCTAAATCTTAGAATTTTTCCATTTATCAAATATTTTTATTGAAAAAAACATTTAATAGAAGCATATTTTGATTTTTTTACTTCATATTTAATATTTTTAAAAATTTTCATAATTTTAATATTTTTTTTTTTTTTTTTTTTTTATTTTTTTTTTTTTTTTTTTTAAGTTTTTTTTTAATTTTTTAATGAAGTTCGGAAAAGAA
>WRMT01000353.1 GCA_009777005.1 Methanobrevibacter sp.
AAACAATTTTAAATAGATATATTTTTTCTAAAAATTTTATTAAAAATTTAAATTTTATAAAAATAAATTTACAATTCACTAAAAATTTAATTAGCTTTCTTCTTCATTATCATTATTTAAAATATCAGCTAATGAAGTATTGCCAGTTTTTGTAACAATTGTATTAATTTGAACAATATCCTCAGAAATCATATTGCCTCTAACTGTTTTTCTTCTTTTAATCCCTTTAGATTTAGGTTTATATCCAATACCACCAGATAAAAGACTTCTTATTCTTCTTTGACCAACAACATCCTTTCGCATTGGAAAACCATTTTTGTCACTTCCTCCAGTGATTTTCAGAGTATAACCATCTAAACCAACTAGCTTTCCATCGAAGTCGTCCCCTATAGCTAAACCTATAAATTGTCTATTAAGATCATTTTCTGTTTCAACCTGATATGATGTTTCTTTATCTGAAACAATTACCTTAAATACCAAAAAATTCCTCCTTTATATTTTATATTTTTGTCATGTTTATTAAAGTTTTAAACAGACAATATTATTTTATTATTACTAATTTCATTCAAATAAACCAAAAGATCCCCATTCAGGATTTTTCTTCCTCTTAATATTTACAATTTCATTAAGAGTTTCAAACTCATCTTCAGTTAATTTATCTTTTAATTCACGTTCTAAAATTTTATAATGTTTTTCAGGAATATCTACAAAAAGAATATCTCCTTCTTCAAAAAATTTACCAACAACACCATTTTTAATAGCCATTGCGATTTTTTGACCCTTTGAGATTGAAGGAAGATTATCTCCTTTATCTTGCATACTTTCAACAGTCCCAACAATATCCCCATTAGAATTCATAAGAGAATACCCTTGTTTAACTGTTCCACTTAATACTTCTATTCCAGCTATAGCAGGTTTACTTTGTCTAAAAATTAATTTAGGTATTATCATAATCTTAGCTGGTTCGATTATTGCATCAAGCCACTGCTTTTTTTGCTCTTCTTTTCTTTCCTTTACCCACTTTTCATATTCTTCTGTTATTTGGTATATAACATTTCCTGAGAATAATTTAATATTAGAAGAAGCTAATTCTTCCTCTGCTTTTTGATGAATTTTCACATTAAATGCAATTATTACACCATGGGAAGAATCTTCCTGTTGTACTATAGAAGCAGTTACAATATCCTTACGAGAAACATCTCCTATTTCTGCAGTTTTAATCGGAATATTCATTTGTTTTAAAAGAGTTACAA
Source organism: Methanobrevibacter sp. (assembly GCA_009777005.1). GTDB lineage: Archaea > Methanobacteriota > Methanobacteria > Methanobacteriales > Methanobacteriaceae > Methanorudis. Next base: position 1,254 of record WRMT01000353.1, read on the forward strand.
GAGCTTCTAAAGAACCTAAAGTATCAGCTTTAGCCATTATTCCATTATCATTAGTGTGGATAGTAATATCCTTAATTTCATTTAGAATATCCTTTTTAACATTATCATTACCTTTAGTTACTCTTAAAGGAGAACCAGAAACAATATTATCAAGGTTTGGAGCTGCAATTTTAATACCTGCAGCAGCTACTATTTCCTCCACATTTTCAAACTTTTTTTTAGAATCTCTCATTTCCTCAAGGGGTAAAGGCTTTAAAATAGACCTAACTTTTGTTGTTAAAACATCATCAGGAACCATTAATACAATTTCATCATTTTGTTTAAGAACTCCATCATAAATAATCGTATCAGCAGTTACACCAAGACCAATTTCTTCTTTTACTTCTAAAACTGTTCCTTTAGCTGGGGAATCCTCATGAATTTCTAATTGTTTAGTTAAATATTCTTGAGCTAATCCTAAAAGCATAGCTAATAATTCAATAATCCCTTCCCCAGTTTTAGCACATATTGGAATAATACTTACCTGAGTGGAAAAATCAGTTACTCTATCAAATCTTTCAGATTGAAATCCTTCATTATGGAGTATTCCAACAAGTTCATAAACATACTTATCTAATGCTTGTTGAGTACTTGAAGCTTGTTTAGAATATGTATCAGAAAAAGAAGAATTTTTATTAGATTCCCATCCATAAATATTATCAATTTTATTTGCAGCTATTATAAATGGAGTTTTATACATTTTTAAGATATTTAATGCTTCAAAAGTCTGTGGCTTAAATCCTTCATTAATATCTACAATTAGTATAGCTAAATCTGCTAGAGCTCCACCACGTTTACGTAAACTAGTAAAAGCTTCATGTCCTGGAGTATCAATAAAGAATAAACCAGGAATTGTATCTTTTATAGTTAATTTAGTAATGAAATCCCCACATATACTTTCTATTGTATCAATTGGTATTTCAGTAGCTCCAATATGTTGAGTGATGCCTCCAGCTTCTTTAGAAGCTATTGTACTACCTCTAATGAAATCTAACAAACTTGTTTTTCCATGATCTACATGACCTAAAACAGATACAATAGGTGATCTAATCTTCATAATTTCTCCATTTAAATAACAAATTCTATTGAGCTACAATTAGTCTAAATAAAATGAAATAGATAAATTAACAATGTGTATTAATTCAATTCTTGTAAATAGCTACTATTTTTAATTTTAATTATAATAATATATTTAAGTAAAGAATTAAGAGAAAATATTATAATTTTTTCATTAATTAATCACATTTGTTCAAAATTAATTATAATAAAATTATAAATTAACTATTCACTCATCTAAGATATAAATAATAAAATTATAATAATTATTCATTTATTCAAAATTAATAATATATTAACTATTATTATTATAATTATATCTCAA
>WRMT01000354.1 GCA_009777005.1 Methanobrevibacter sp.
ATATTATAATTATTAATTATTATTATATTAAATATTACTATAATATTACTATAATATTAATTATTATAATATTATTATTATAATACTATAGTATAATAATATTATATTATTTATTATATTATTTATTATATTGTATTATATTGTATTATATCCTAATTTAATTAAATTATTATTATGACAATTTATGCTAAAAAACTTAGAATAAAAATGAATGATCGAAATACATATACATATAATTCTATTATAGAAACTTTTGGAGTAAATGAAGCAGTAAAGAGATTAAGTAAAGTTAGATTTTATAAAACTCCTAAACAGGCTAATTGACTTAATATTGCTAAGATTATATTGCTAAGGTTGAAATTAATCTCATGAATATTCAATGCATTAGAAGAAGAATAGACAATAAAAAAAACTTTTAATTAAAGAAAAAAATAGATATATAAATTATAAAAATGAAAATGAGTCTAAAATTTATTGGAAATTCTCAAAAGAAGATGGAGATAAAAAATTATCAAATATTATGTTTAAAAATAAATAGTAAAAATTAAATTGTCATGACAATATAAATAAAATAAAATAAAAAATTATTCAAAGTAGTGTATTACCTTTTGATTCTTTCAAGGATATTTAGTTCTTTGAACTTGTGTATATTTGGTTATCGTTGGGCTTTAGATGTTTTTCAAAGCTTTTGATAACCAAATATATTATATAATTAGCTTCATGTTTTTTCATTTTAGCTATTATTTAGTACTGTTTTATCACCTTTGATCCTTAGTTTATTAATGTTTTTTCTTTTAAAGAGATTTTTTTATATTCATTCTTTTTTTTTATCAGTATATTATTGTTAATTTAGATAATCTTCTAACAGTTTTAACAATCTTACCATTTAGATTTAGTTATTAGTTTTGGATTAAATTTCATCTTGTTTTTACCGATCAAAAGTACTTTATTGTTTTTATAAGATATTTCCTTCATAGTCTTTTTAGGATTTAAAACATAGTATTGATGGCGCATACAATGTTTGTGATGGTCTCTATCAGGATAATATTTAAATATATAAGTTTTCTTTTGACCACCTTTCAATGGTTTGATTTTCATATATTTGTTTTTAATTTTAATACCATTGTGAATATGCCATGAAAGCAATCTTGTAGATTTTGACTTTAAACTGCCTTTATTCTGAATAGTCACCTTATAATAAGCAACTTGGGATTTAGTTCGCTTATTAGAAGCATGAATGAGCCTAATTTTTGCAATAGATAAGTCAACTTTTGGTTTAACTACTTGTACTTTAGAGCTAATTGAACCATGATGGTAGGAATTAGCTGCAAATTTTGCAACAACAATATGATTCTTACCTTTCAACCTTTTTACAGTGAAAATAGCAATTCCTTTGCTATTAGTAGTTCCTGTATAAGTTTTCTTATTGATTGTTATAGTAACTTTCTTATTAGCTAAAATTGCACCATATTCATCTTTTAAAGTTACATTAATTTTAGCATTCTGACCTTCACTAATGGTAGTAGTGGAGTGATCAATTATAGTATAATATTTTTCAATATTAACCATAGTGGAATTTGTAAATCCAAAATGAGAAACATTACCTCCCCAAGAAACATGGAAATTATAGTTACCGTGTTTAAGTGGAGTTAAAGTTAAAGTCCAAGACCCCAGAGAATTAGTAGTAACAGAATAAGTTTTACCATTAGCAACAAGCTTCAAAACAACATTGCCCAAAAGATTAGCAAATTCGTCACGGGCAACACCTCTAACAGCAACAGGCTTATCAATCTTAAAAAGACCAGAAGCAACAATAGTAGAACTAGCAAATGCCTTACGAGCATTAATACTAATACCACTACTAAAGCTACCAACATTAGGTTCATTAACAATCACACTAACAACATTAGAAATGTTGCCAATACCATTAACACGAACACTAATAACAAGAGTAATAGATTCACCAGAAGCCAAATCACCAATAACCCAACTACCAGTAACAGGATCATAAACAGTTCCCCTATCACCAACACTACCTAAATAAACAAGCCTATAATCAAGCTTATCAGTAACAACAACACCAGTACCATTATCAGGACCATAATTAGTCACAGTAATAGTATAAACAAACACACTACCAAAAACAGTGTTCACAACAGATGCAGACTTAAGAATAGTCAAATTCACAGTATCAGGCAAAATAAACTCAACATCCTTAGACATGCTATCTGTAGTATTCATTCCAATATTAACCTCAATAACAGTCACATTAGCAATGTTATCAATAGTGCCTGTACCATTAACACGAACAGTAATATTCAATTGAACAGTCTGACCAATATTAAGACCACCTATAGTCCAATTACCAGTAACAGGATCATAAGTTCCTTTACTTGCAACACTATTTACATAAACAAGTCTATGATCAATCACATCAGTAACAACCACACCAGTACCATTATCAGGGCCATGATTAGTCACAGTGATAGTGTAAACGACCAAACTACCAACAGTTACATTAACCGGAATATTTGCAGTCTTAGTAATAGTAAGATTTACAGTAGGAGGAATGGTAAAGTTATTGTCTATATTAGTCGAATTATTTCCAACATTATGCTCAGTAACAGTCACATTTGCAATATTATCAATATTACCAGTGCCATTAATCTTT
>WRMT01000355.1 GCA_009777005.1 Methanobrevibacter sp.
TTTATCTTTTTTCGTCATATATCATAGTTCGTGCATTTTATTTATATACTTTATGTTTTAGTGCTTTTAATTGAAGCTCTCTAACTGATTATTTTATAGAATTTCAGTCAGAGAGCTTCAATAATTAGCCTATTCTTTTTATGTCTTGAAATATGTCGAAATCAGGGTCAAAACTAGCTATAGTTTTTATATTATTTTCTTTCATAACCATATAACTAAGATTATCAAAGAAACCTATTTTATTTTTGTTTAATGTGTAATCTAACGCTTTCTGGTATAAATATAAGTCTTCAAATACAGTTATAATTTTAGAATTAGCTAAAAAGTCATATATTTCTTTTATTTTGTTATCTGGTTGTTTTAATTTTCTTAATACTGTTAAAGTTTCGTATATTGTCATTTCACTAATACATTTAGGTTCTTTCTCTATATTCTCATAAAGTTTTATAGCTTTTTCATGATTTTGTACTTTAGTTACATGGAGATTAATATTAAAACTTGTTTCTAAAAATATCATTTAATACAACTCTTTTTTAAAGTGTATACTGTCTTTTAACTCTAAAACATCAAGATTTTCAGGATTTTCTACTTCAATAATTCCTATACTATCTTTAAAATCTTTTTTGTTTTCTGGATCAACAAATGGCATTTGTTTTATTCTGGGGTTATCTTTTTCAGTAGCTTTTAATCCTTTAGCTATAAAATCAAGTATTATATTTGTTTGTGTGGTTTCTTTTTCAACTGCTAGGCTTTTAACAGCTTTTAACATATCTTTAGGGATATTTATTGTAGTTCTTTTATTTTCTATCATAATTTTAAACTCTATATTTTTTATAAGTGTATGTTTATATGTTTAAGTACTTATATGTTTTTTCATATGTATGAAATTCCTACAAAAAATTGATAAAATGATTTGAAATAAAATTAGTGTTAGGGATTGTTTGATAGCATTAGCTAACAGGTTGAATAATAATAACAGAAAAAAAAGAATAAGGAAAGCCAAAAAGGCTTTAATGAAAAAAGCCTTTTAGTCTCACTATATGTGTCATTTATTATATTGTTTTTTAAATCATATAAAATTTTATGTTAGCTATAGCTAATCAGTCAATATTAAACAATAAAAAGAATTATTAAAGGGAATAATTAAGGTTTTTTGGAAAAACCTTAAAACTCCATTTACAAACAGTTATTATATTAATTTTTTAATCATATAAATTTATACCTTAATAGATCCTAAAAGTATTATTGTAGAGTTTAGGAGCTATTAGGAAAAGCTTTTAATCCCTCCTAGCTAAATGGTTATACTATTTTTTTAGGAAATAGGGATGCTCCATTTACAAACAATATTAAAGAGTTTCTTCTATTTCACTAATAATAGGGAGGTTGATAAATATGTTCTATGAACTTTTATCACTCTTATTAGTGGTTCTAATGATAGTTTACTATTTGTTAGCTATTAAATAATTATTAGCTATTTAAGAAGCTTTTTAATAAATAGTTCCTGACTCTAAATTGTATAATAAATCTGAAAAAATTAGATAATAAAAATGATATTATTGAATATGTCCCTAAAAAAATAAAAATTTGAGAGTGTAAAGTTGTTGGATCCTGCAAAAAATTTTATTCTAAAGAATGGTTATTTTTCAATATAATCATTGGAAAATCAAATAATAATTTTCAAGAGCCAAAAACTTTACTTCGTCAAAATTTTAATTTTCTTTATTATAGTATTCGACAAAACTTTTGAAAATGTCAATCTTATTAATTTATCAAATTTTATTTAATAAGAATAGGGTTTAAATGGTTTTAAACAAGTTAAAAATTATCATTATTTTTAAATCAAATGTCGAGTACTATATTAAAATCAGAGACTTAATTTTTAGATTTTTCAATTTGAAAAGAGAATATTTTTAGAAAATTTCGATATAATGAACTCCAAACATAGCAAATAATATACCGCAGACATTTAATTTTTCCTAAAAAACTAACACACCATAGTAGTATTTAAAAAATAATTAATAATTAGTAATAAAAAAGTATTACTAATGATTAAAAAAAAGACTGAACTAATTACTACGATTTTTATGTAGCTTATAAACAATTTTCATTAAACGTATTGCTTTATACGATATTTCACATAACGCTAATGTTCTTTCACAATCCGAACATTTAGTTAAATCAATATCATACTCGAATCCAACTGGTTTATACTTTTCGTTAGGTTTGTGTCTCTTATTGCTTACTTTATTTGCTTCTATATTTTCATTAATCTCATTTTCTATAGCATTAATATTCTCCTTCTTTTCTAAATCCTCAAATAAATCACAATTTTTTCCAGGGCACGTTATACTTATTTGTACTGTTATTCCAGGACTGTACCCTCCTCCTTTACCTGTTCTAATTCTGAAAGTATTATATACATCTTCCATTCCAAAATGTATAGCCAATTTATTTTCAGTAGTATCAGCTACTTTCAATTTTTTGTTATTCTCTCCATTTGTAATTATATTTATTAAATCATTCCTAAACCTTTCAACAACAAAACTAGACATTATATAAGCTCCTCTTATTTTTAACAATATGTTCTGAAAAAGTATAGTAATACTTATTAATATTAAAGTATTATTATTTTTTAATAAAAAAGGGTAGATTTTATAATGAGAAATC
>WRMT01000356.1 GCA_009777005.1 Methanobrevibacter sp.
AAATATTTTTTTTTGAGAAAATATTTTTCCTAAAAAAATAAAAAATTTTATAAATGGATAAATTTTTTTAATCCTTTTTTTTTTTTTTTTTTTTTTTTTTTGAAAATTATTATCATTTAATCTTGTTAAACAATGAATTTTTTATTTTACTATTTTTAAATAGAATATATATTAAAAAATTCAAATAAAATGAAAACAAAATTAAATAAAAACATTCTTAAAAGCTTATTATTATTATTATTATTATTATTCTTATTATTATTATTATTATTATTATTTGTTTATTGAATTGTATATATTTGCCTAAGAAGATAATTATGACACGAATAATCCAAAAACCTCGGGGAAAGACTGTTAAAGAAGTATGTGATATTATCTTTTCGCTTGAAAAGAAATATGATTTAAATCACATGGAGATTCAAGGAGTTTATGTTTGGCAGTTAGTTAGATTTTATGTATACCTTGAGATATCCAAAAAAATAGAAGTTCTTGGTTCACCACAACAAGGAAAAGTAACTTTAAAAGACAAAATACTTACTTTTTTACCCTTTGTAAAAAATAGCTTATTTTCAAATCCATTAAGTGGAAAATATCATAAGGACATATTAATATTTGATCATCCAAGGAGAGTTATTCATAATGGTGAATACAAAGATATCTATAGCTATTTTCTAATTGATGATCTTAATGATGGAAATTCTATTAATACTGGTCATTCTTTTGAAGTTATTGAAAGCCCTTATCTAAATAAACACTACACAAAAAAAGAAAATTATATTAAATACAATGATAGAATTCTTTTAGGTTCATATATAAACAAAAAATTAGCTAATCTAAAGCTTGAAACTTTTGAAATTAATAAAATAGCTAATCTCCAAAAAGAAATCATGCTTAATTTTAATATTGAAATAGATTTATTTAATATAATAAAAAACCATATTCTTGACTTCAAATATCATTACAAACAATATGATAAACTTTTCAAAAAAAGAACACCTAAATATATTTTTGTTGTGGTAGCTTATGAAAATAAATCTATGATAGCTGCAGCCAAAGATAATGGAATTGAAACAATAGAACTACAGCATGGAACAATAGGTAAATATCATTTAGGTTACCATTATCCAGGTTCAAATGATAAAAATCTTAATTATTTTCCTGATAAGATTTTAAGCTTTGGAAAATATTGGAATGAAGTAGCTAATTATCCAATTGATAAAGAAAACATTATGGCTTTTGGTTTTCATTATTTAGATGAAACAATTGAAATTTATCTTGACAATGAAAAAAAGAAAAATCAAATACTTTTTATTTCTCAAGGAGTTATAGGAGAATATTTATCCGAATTTGCATACAATCTAGCTAGAAAATTAGAAGAATCAGATGAAAAATATGAGATTATTTATAAATTACATTCTGGAGAATATTCTACGTGGCAAGATAATTATAGCTATTTAAAAAAGTGTGAAAAATTAGCTAATTTTCATATTATTGACAATAATAAAACTTCATTGTATGAATTGTTTTCAAAAAGCGAGTATTTAATAGGTGTTTTTTCAACAGCTATTTATGAAGGGCTTTTATTTAATTGTAAAACATTTATATTAGATTTACCAGGTTCAGAGCATATAGATGGCTTAGTTGAAGAAAATTATGTAAAAAAAATAGCTACTGTTAATGAATTTATTGATTTAATAGCTAATTTCAAAGTAAATAGCTATGATAAAGATTTCTTTTTTAAGAAATATGATAAATCATTTTTAAATAACTTAATTAAAAAATAATTAGTATATGGTAATTTACCAAATTTTTTTAACATTTATGAGAAATATTTTTATAATCCTCATCAGTATAATCATTTTAAATTTAATTTAAAGGTTTTTATCATTATTTATAAAAATTCTATTTATAATGAATATTAAGCGAAATACTATAATCAATTTTTTTTTTAAATAGTATTTTTTAATTTTAAATTAAAATAGTATAGTTAATAATATAATATATAAAATAAAGATTATGATAATCTTTATATAAAATAATAGCAAAAGTACATCATAAAATAAAAATTTAAATAAATTTATACACTATTAAATATTGGATAACTACTAGTTTTTAAAGTTATAGCTATATGTTGAAGGCAATAATATGAAAATGAGGTTTGAAAACAGAGATACGTTTAAAATTTTTGGTTATAGTAAAGAAACTAACATTGAAAATAACAATGAGGATCTTGAGCAGCTATGGTCAAAACATGAAACTGAGCTTCGAAAAATCCCTGAAGGCAACTCTTGTTTATATGGTGTGATTTTTTACACAGATGAAAGTCATCAAAACTATTCGTATTTTTTAGGGGTGGAATTACCAGTAGCTAAATTCAATAACATGGATCATGTTGAAGTCCCATCATCTTATTTTGCTGTTGCAACAGTTCCAAAAGAAATGAATGCCATTGAAGCGTGGACCGAATTTTTCTACAAAGACATCTCTGAAAGTGGACACATAGTTAATGAAAACCATGGAATCTATTTTGAATTTCATGATGAAAAAGGAAACTTTGAACTTTGGACGCCAGTAAAACCAGAATAGTACAAACAGAAAGCTAAGAGAAAAAAGCAATATATAATGCTTTGCAAAATTTAATTTTTTCATTATTAATAAATTATTGGG
>WRMT01000357.1 GCA_009777005.1 Methanobrevibacter sp.
TGATTTTATTTCCACATATTTAATAGCTTATAGTCCTGAAAATAAAGTTTTTAATAAATGATAATTTTTAAAAATATCAAAATTCAATTATTTTTAATTTAATATAATATATTTTCTATTTTTCATAATAATAAAATAATTAATATTTATTTTTAAAATTAAAACTATTATTAATATATTAATTAGAAATTAAATGATATTATTAACAAAACATTAATTACAATTTTTGCTCTCATGACTATAATCAATTTTAAAATTTATATAAAACTTAACAAATTTTAAGAATTAATAAAAAAATTTAACAAATCTTTAAAATTTATAAAAAACTTAACAAATTTTAAGAATTAATAAAAAAATTTAACAAATTTTTAGAATTATATAAAAACTTAATCAATTTTTAAAATTTTATGGTTTTGTGGAATAATTAACACATCCAGATATTTACCAGCTATTTCAGAAAATTCAAATAATTTATTTATATTATTTTGCCACTGATTAATAGGGCTTACTGGCTGAATGACTAAAGAAACATTAGTATTTACTTCATTAATTATTCTTTTAGCTATTTTTTCTATAATATTTAATTCAGTTGAAGGTAATACAACTAACTTACAGTAAATATTTGTTTTACGTTCTATTAATATTTTTAGACTTTTTATTTCATTTTCAAAAACTTCATTGTTGTATTGATTATCAAAATGTTCTGGAACTTTAAAATCAAGTGATACAAGGTCAATTTTTTTTAATTCTCTTATTTTATCAGGTAATGTTCCATTAGTTTCTAATAATGTTTTTAAATCAGTTTTTTCAATTATTTTATTGATAAAATCTGTGTATAAAAGAGGTTCTCCACCAGTGAAAGAGATTGAATGTACATCTGGACTTTTCAAACGATTTATCTGTTCCATGACATTTTCGTCTGATAAAAATGTTCCATAGCTACTTTTTTGGCTTTTTGGAGTATCACAATAGTTACAACTTAAGTTACATCCAGCAAATCTAATAAATATCTGTCTTCTTCCTACTAAAAGACCTTCTCCTTGAAAACTTGAAAAAATTTCCACAATTGGTGCTTCCATAAAATCACCAGACTTTTTAAATCACAAAAATATTAGCTAAGAACTTATAAAAAAGCTTAAAGTTCTTTTTTAAATAAAGCCCCTTGACCAATACCTTCATTTACACATAGAGATATTGTAGCTATACTATATCCTTTATTTTGAATATCTTCAAATAGCTTGTAAGTAAAATACTTTGATAATTCTTCTGCAGATGTGTGTTTTAATGGAAGTAAAACACAGTCTTCAATAGGGAGTTTATAATTTTTATTCCCAATAATAAAATCTAAATATTTGATATTTTTAAAATCATCCATAGATAATTCATTACTTGAATCTAATCCTTTAAATTCCATATTTTCATTATTAATAGGGATTAGCATTTTATGATCTAATTTTTTACATATCTTTCTAACAGAATCCTTAACATCTTTAAAATCAGCCACAAACTCAAATTTCCCTGATCTTTCACCTTCAATTTCTACATCTACAAAGTAAGAGTGCCCATGAATACAACCACATGACTCATGATTTGGTATAATATGTGCGGATGAAAATCTTAAATTAGCATGAATCCCATTAATCATTATTTTCATTAATTTACCTCAGGAACATAGTTTATAGAATATTTTTCGTATTTGTGAATAAAATTTATTAAAAAACATTAGTTTTACTTATATCTAATTCTATTGATTTTAATTCATTAATATAGCTATTAACAACAAGGTTTGTAAATTTTAATATATTATCTTCATTAAAATAATTATTATCATTATTGATAGAATTATTATCTTCATTAATAGAATTATTACCCTTATTAATAGAATCACTATCTTCATTAAAATAATTATTATCTTTATTAGAAAATTCAAATAGTCCTATAGTATCCACATCATCTGGTGTTCCTTCACTTGTAAGATTCATAGCTAAATGAATTTTCATAGAACTTATAGAAGCTGTAGCTATTGACACAGTGAGTTTTTTTGAATTGATAAATATATCATCCCCTTTTCTGACAGTTACAATTCCTTTTTTAGCTAATTCCTCTTTCAATATCATTACAAGTAGTCTTTGACGCAAATAAGCTATTTTTAAATTAGCTGGCTGAGAATCAAAGTGTTCTACTATGAAATGAATCATATCATCTGATTTTATTTCAAGACCTATATCTTCAAAATCTTTTAAATTACTTTCTTTAATATTCATCGGTCCTTTCCATGTAATAATAGAGGAACCTTTTATTTTAAAAGATTTAAATGCCCATGAAGGTTCTATTTGACTTCCATCATATTCAAATGATTTATCAATATGTCTGTAGGTTATTGCCATGAAAATTCCACAAATAGCCAATAGTTTTAAAATACACTATTACTATGTTATTTAATATAAATATATTATTATTATAATTAAATATTTTAATAATTTTTATATAATCATTATATACTATTAAATATAGTTATATATAATATCCATGAAAATTATTAATAGTTAATTAAAAATATTTTATTATTTTATATTATTAAATATATTTATAAATATTATCCATAGGAATTATTAATAATTAATTATAAATTCTCTAATAAGAATAATTATAATATTGAA
>WRMT01000358.1 GCA_009777005.1 Methanobrevibacter sp.
AAAAATTTTTTAAAAACCCCAATATATTTACCCTTAACCCCAATGTTTTAAATTTTGTTTAATTTTACAAAATTAAATTTTAAAAAAAAAAAAAAAAAAAAAAAAAAAAAATGAAGTTTAATAATGACACCCAAAAAAGATAAAAAGAAAGTTTAAATTCATTTTCCAATGAAACTTAATTTTTTCTATTATTTGAAACTTTTTGTATCTCTTTTTGCAATTAAATAGTTATTTATGTCTGTTTTGAAAACTTTTGTCATTTTTGAGTATTTTTTATCAAGTGTTGTTTTGAATGTGTAGGTTTTATCAGGAGCTATTTTAGGTATTTTCACAGTTTTAATCCTTTTTGTACCAACATAAACACCTAAATTAGTAGCAGGAGCAGTTTTATGCCCCCTATTCCACACCACTCCTTTATAAACATTATCCTTTTTTGTAATTTTATTTATTTGAAGGCTAGGAATATCATAAATAATTGAAATACGATAAGGTCTTCCAGTGCCTTCTTCATTAATTGTTATTCCTTTCTTTGTAGCTTTTGCTGAATCACCAATGCCATGCCAAGAGCTAGAAGACACATGCACATATTTAACATCTGGAGTATTTTTTGTGGTCACTTTTACATATACCTTACTTTTTACAGTATTAGTATCTGTATTAGTATTACTGTTACCCGTCATGTCATAATAAGCACCAGGAACTCCTGGAACATAAATCCTCGTTATCCTGCTAGGAGTAGGTTGAACTGTAGGAGGAGCAGGAATATATATAATTCTGAGATCAACTTTTTTTCCCTTACCTAAATTAATAGTTCCAGTATAATTTTCTGCACTATTTAACTCATCAACAGGGTTTAAACGTATACTAATCTCGTTACCCCATTCAATATAAGTAGGTTTATAAGCGGCATTTACTGTATCAGTAAAATTTAGTGTTCCTATTGCAAAAACACCCAACAATAAAATTACAATTATTATTTTCTTTAATCTCACTTTTATCACCAAATTATATGAAAATTTTTATTATTAATTTATTTTTTTAGTAGAAATTCCAGTATTCCTATTTTTAATTGAATGTATAAGAAAGATAGGAAACCCCAAGTTTATATTGAATTAATGTTCAAAATGGAACTTTTTTGGAATATTTCTAATAAATCTTAGTTTTTTAAACATTTTTAAATAACCCGCTATTTTTATATATATATATATATAAATATATAACTTTATCCCAAGTATTTTTGTACTAACTTTTCCTCCATTTTATGAAAAAAGTTTTAAGAGTTTTAGATGGGGCTATATTAATGTACTCCCCTTTATTATCTTTGCCAAACTTAAATTCGAACGCCAGATTATTACCAGAGTATTTACTCTTATCAGGATAATAACTTACTCTATTAGTTAAAAAGATTTTATTATTATTAACATTATATTTTCCAATTGTTGTAATAGTGCTGTATTCACCACTTCCAGATCTATCATTTAAAGGGTTTTCAATAACATCAGTTAGTTTAAAACTCCCATTATTCCAAAAAGTGTATGATTTATAAGTACGACCATCACCATAATGATATTTCCAAGTTCCTATTAATTTTGATTTTGCATTTGTACTAGTGCTTGATTTTGTCCAGTGTGCATAGTAAGTAACACTCTTTTTGGGTATGGTATTCTTACTTATTTTAGTTCCACCAGTTTTCCTAGTATACCAACCTTTAAATGTATAACTTGTCCTTTTAGGAGTAGTAACAAAGTTTTTTATTTTAGAGCCTTTTTTGACAGTAGATACCTCTGTTTTTTTTGATCCTATCTTACCGCCATTATTATTCCAATTAATTTGGTACTCGGCAGTTTTTTCTTTAGATTCTATGAGGATACTATTGTCTCTTTCTTCCAGAGTTGTAGTTGCAGCATAAGCTGCAGTTGACACCACAGAAACCATAAATATAAATAATGTTTGTATTACAAATAACTTTTGACTCAATTTCATAGATTTTATCTCCAATACTTTTTTTCCCTTTTAAAAAAAAAATCATCTTTCATATAGTCCCACACCAAACTTTTGGCAAAAAAATTATCTATTAGCTTAGTGTTTACATTTATTTTTGTTCCACCGCTTTTCTTAGTGTACCCTCCTTTAGAATATTAACCCTAGCTTTGGTAATAAATAATCAATTTACAAATAATGAAAATAATTGAATATACATTACCATGAATAATACTTTAAAATCAGCCATATATAAATATTATGTTAAAAAAATCTTTAAAATAAAAAAATTGGGGGAAGGGGATGATATTATAATATTTAAGGGTTATAATTAAAAATTAATAAAAAACAATGTATAAAATAATATATTATTAAAAAACATTGAAAATAAATAGGAAAATATTAATTTTAATGATTTTAACAAAGTATAATTAAAAAAAATACACCCTCAAATCTCACTAGTTTCATGTATTAAATTCTTGTGAAAAAATCGATAAATTAGATTCTCTTAAAATTTGTAGGGATTTAGAAAGTTTCCATCCCGTTGATTTGGCAGAGCCCACTTAGCTCTAGCTCACTATTAACCAATATTATTTAAGTTGTTTTTTATTTAATATTATTTGATTTAAAAAAAAAGAAATATAATA
>WRMT01000359.1 GCA_009777005.1 Methanobrevibacter sp.
AACCAAAAAACCTAATAATTCATTCTTAATTAGCATCTATAATTGCATTTATGTCTAATAAAAACACAGGTTTATTAATAAAATTTGATAAACCTGTTATATATTTACTATCAAACAGGTTATTTTTAAGAGTATTAGGCGAAAGCATCATAATACCAACTACCCTATCTACTAATATTTTTATATAATTATCTAAATAATTTATAACAATAAAATCCACCTCTCCCCCACTAGATTGCTTATTATTAAATAAACTATTCAGAGAAACACTATTGATTTCTTTTAATTTATCATCATCCACAGCCACACAATACATAACTGGAACCCCATAGTATTGACTATTATTTTCTAAAACAACATAATTCTCTAAAATATTTTCAAATTGAAACTTAATTTTAGTTTCATTAGCACCTCTCCCCGACCTTAAAAATATTCTTCCGCCTGCACTTTTACACATAATAAAAACATCTTTTAACATTTTTTGAGTAAATTTTATATCAGATTTTTTGCCATTATCCATTATTTTTAATTCAATAATTCCATTCTGAAAAGTAAGTTCTATTTTTATAAAATTGTCAAAATTATAAGCAAAATTAGTTAAAATTATATATCTTATAATCATCGGCAAAGCATTATTTAATATTTGGCAAAAATAGATTGGAATATTTATATCACTTCCAGTAATTTGTAGTTTAACATTTTTATTGACTGTTTCGCCCACAATCTCTGCATACTCATTAAGTCCTAAAACAATAGAATTAAAAGGGTTACAAATAATTTTTGATAATTGATTATAAATTGAATTAGTATAAACAGATGCATTCAATAAATTGTCATTCATTTTTAGTTGTAGTTCTTCAAAAAGTGATTTAATTTCTAATAAATGTGTATTAACGTCTTTTATTTGATTGAGATTTATTAATGTATCATCTAAATTTATTATAGATTGAGTGATTTTTTTTATAATTATTCTAAAATATTCATTATAATTATTTGTATTATTTAAAGTTATAGTATTTTTTATTATGTTTTCTATTTCATTAACCCCTATAGTAATATTTTGTGTTAATTCATTTTTGTTATTTGAAGTGACATCTACAGGCAATTTTGATATTTTATCTAATTTTGTTAAATAATTATCTATCCAATCAATTTGCTTAACAGAACTTTGTAGTTCTTCAATAACCTTATTACCTGAATTATCCTCTAAAAAAGATGCAATATTAAGAATATTGTTTTTTTCTTTATCTGTTAATAAAATGCCATTATTATTAACAATATTAATTGTGTTATTATATAATGATAGTATTTCAGATAAGTCAGTAAGTTGATTCTTTTTATCAATTTGCCTTTCTTCTGAAAAATATTTATTTGTAGTATTCAGAACCTTTTCATCATCTTTTTTGCTATTTTCCATATTATAAGATAACTTGTTAGAATTATATTCTTTAAGTAGTTCATTTTTTATATATTTTGTCTTTTTTAACAGCGAAATTCTTTTAGTTATACCTTTAATAAAAATCATATAACTATTTGAAATTTCGTTAGTTGTAGTTGAAATTTTATAAATATTATCATAATTCATATTACAAGCATATAAAATTAAATCCATTACACGCAAAAACAAATCTATATCTTTTACTTCAAGCACTATTTCGCGTTCAATAGCAGCAGATATTCCTATTATTAATTCGTTAATTAGTCCATTTATATTTTTTAATTGGAAATACTTGCGAAGTTTTTGACTTAATAAAAATAGTTCTGAAAGCACTCCATATAGCAAAGATGTTTGTGGAAATTGTTCAAAATCCAACAATAAATTTTCTATATTTGTAATATTTTGAGTAATATTAATTGTATCGTTTAATTTCATTTGATTTACTATCTAACTTTATTTTTAAATTGTTTAATAGGTTAATTCTATTTTTTTCAACAGAATTTAATAGTTCTATTGAGTTATTAATTTTTTCAAATAACGAGAATAATTTGTTATATTCCAGTTTTATGGTTGAAACTTCTACATTATCTAAATTAACATCACGGAGTTTTTGATTTGTTTTTTTTATCATTAGCAAAACATCATTTAATCTATTGTCTTCTAACTGATTACATAAAATTGACATATTAATTTCTAACATATTACCGTTCATTTCTAAATTTTTATATGATGACGTTAAATCTTTTAATTTCATTATTTTATTATTTGAATTTTCTATTATCTTTTTTAATTCAAAAGTATTAGATTGAATTTTTAATATATTTTCTATTATTTTATCTTTAATATCATTATTTATTAAATTATTATATATATTTAAATAGTATTTATTTATATCATCTAAGTATGAAACTTTTGTGTAGTCAATACTCTCCCCCACTCTACTAATATCTTTTAGTTTATTCGCAAACCATTTATAGCAAATTAAAATTAGTATTATTAAAATTATAATAATATAAAAAAAAGACAAATATGTTGAATTTAACAAGTATTTTTTTTCTATATCCAGTTCTTTTTCTATATATGAAACTAAATGTAAATCTAAATATTTATTATATTTATATATAAATTTTATATTTTCTATTTCTAAAATGCTATTAGAATAGTTTGCTTTTGTATTTAAT
>WRMT01000360.1 GCA_009777005.1 Methanobrevibacter sp.
AAAACAATTTAAAAATTAGCACAAAAAATAGCTAAAAAAGGCAAAATATAAATAAACAAAACAATATACAACTATTACTCAAAATTTAAAAGAGATTGCATGTAAATAATGTTCTAAAAGTTTGATAATTAACTATATATAAATTAATGATAAAATAAAAATAGAAGAGAGCATTATGGTCTTTGAAACTTTAATTGAAGATAATAAAACTGTTATTCCTGATGAAATACTTAAAAAAATTAAAGGAAAAGAATTAATAAAATGGAACTTGAAAAAAGATGGAAGAATAGAACTTGAAGTTGAAGAAATACCATCAGAATGCAAAACACTAGCAAGAGAATTTTCCAAGATAAATGCAGAAATTGACACGGGAAATTATGTCAAAGGGGACAGAAAAACTCTTGAAAAAAGATGCATATTATGAAATTCTTCTTTCAAATAAGGCAGACCATTTTTTGTTCAAAACATCCAAAAAAAAAAAAAAAAAAAAAAATTACTAATTCATTATTAGATGGAATCAATGAAATTAGAGAAAACCCTTAGATTTAAAACAGTTATAGTACTCGGCATTTGATTTAAAAATGATGATAATTTTAAACTTGTATAAAACCATTTAAATCATATTTTATCAAATAAAATTTGATAAATTAATGAGATTGACATTTTCAAAAATTTTGTCGAAAACTATTTAAGATTACTTTATCAATAAAATATATAAATTTTGGAAAAAAGTTTGTTAATAACCTATAGCACCCTATTTCCAGCATTATTCTTTTTTCAGTAGCTAATTCAAGTGAAGATCTATTTAAGTCCTTGATTTGGCTTTTTCACTAATTTTCCCTTTTCCAATTTTTAATGACATTTTTTAAGATTTTTTTCTTAAATCTCATTATTTCATCATTAAATCCAAATAATTAGCTATTTCATAGCACACCATATTGTTTTCAAACATAATTTCCATTCCAGAAAACAAAACCATCTTTAGGAGTTATTATGACATTCTTTTTAGTGAATTTACCCTTAATCATTTGATTCTTCCCTTTAATTGTTTTAAATTCTACAGCAACTATAGCTTTATAAGTTGTACCTGCAATATTATTTTTAAATTTAGTATTAGTAATTTTTAAAACACCAGGACTGCGATAATCTTTATAATTGTAGATAGCTCCAGCCACACCTTTATTATATTTATTATCTCCTATTGCAATATTTGATGTGAAAGTAGAACTTTGTATAGTCATAATACCCCAATTCATTATAGCACCACTATCTCTAGCTTTATTATTTTTGAATAAGGAGTTAATTATAGTTATATTGCCTGTATTGTATATTGCACCACTTTCTCCACCATTGTTCTTTATAAATGCAGAATCAATTACTTTCATATTGCCATAATTCGATACAGGAGAACCTTGAGCATTTTTAAAAGTAGATTTAAATATAACCATTTTATTACCATTTAATATAGACCTTCCATCATTATTAAAACTACACCCAGTCACATTAACAGTGCCTCCAGCATATCTGCCTACACCATTCCTAATAGTGAAGCCACCTCCTATATTGTTATTGAATTTGCACTTACTTATAATTAGATTAGATCCATTCTTAACATGAAAAGCACTTGCACTACCCTCAGCTCCATTAGCTAGATAATTTTTTGTAAAAATAGAGTTAGTTATCTTACATGTAGAATTTATTTGATTGGTTATCAATTCAGACAATTGCCCAATTTTGTTTTCACTAAATGTACAATTATTAATAGTGAGAGAACCTGCATTGATGATAATATTCTCCTCACGAAGGTATATTGTTTTGAATTTGGTAATCTTTAAATTTGTTAAAGTCAATGAAAACTTATAATACCCCCAAACGTCCCGATTCCACGCTGGAGTGAAAAGCATATAATTTTTTTTCTGACCATCAATCACAACATTTTTTCCTTTACCTCGAATAGAGATGTTTTTATCAATTTCTATCATTCTATTATTCGCACCACTATACACCCCATTCTCCATGTAAATAGTGTCACCACTTTTGGCTGTTGCAATAGCCTGTTTTAATCCACCAGGAGTATTAGGACCTATAGTTATATCAGCTGCATAGCTTGTACTTATTATAGCTAAAAAAGAAATAGCTAATAAAAAGAACATTAGCAATTTAGCTAAATTTTCTATTTTTATTCTTTTATACAGAATTATATTTACACTCTCCTTTAATTATCATTTTAGTTTTATATCAAATTATATGATATATAGCTAGAAATAAATATTTAAAATTAAATTTATTACTTAAACAAAGTATCTACAGTTTTTACTAATGTTTTAATACGATTATTAGTTTTGGACTGTTTTTCAAAAATAGATGTTTCATAACTTCTCATGATGTTGAAACAGGAAGTAAAAACAATTATACAATATTTGTAAAAACTCCATATGTATATCCATTAAGCCCAAGCTTTAAAACTTGTGTAGATTTATCAGAATTAACTTTCAGACAAAAAAAAAAAAAAAAAAAAAAAAAAAATTTAAAAAAAAACCCCAAAAAAAAAAAAAAAAAAATTTAAATTTATTTTCCAAAGAAAATTAATTTTTTTTTTTTTTTTAAAATTTTTTTTTT
>WRMT01000361.1 GCA_009777005.1 Methanobrevibacter sp.
AGAATAATCTGAATGAATACTAAAACAATTATCCATATTATATAATTTCCCCATTTAATCTCCCCAATCTTTCTAAATACATCTGGCATATTAGAAGCTTCAGTTAAATTTCCAGTATCAGCTAAAACTGCTTTAGCTACTGTATATAATAGACAAAATGTTATAAACAAGATTGATCCTATAACGAAAGGTAATATGAAACTTAATCCTGCAGAAACTAAATGATATTCAGGTATTGAATTTGTTGTTCCATTTAATACATAAGGTGCTAATTTATATATGCTATTAAATGCACCTGTTGCAAAAGCAAGAATAAATGTTATTAAAAAAGGGATTATAAAGTACACAATTCCTAAAACAAATAATTTAATCCCATCTACAATATTTTTTTGAAAATCAAATTCAGGTGCATCCTCATGTACACTATGTATAGTATTTTTTATTATACTCAAACTATATCCCTGAGTAATAAGAGCAATCACAAACCCTAAAATTGCAAATATGAAAAGTAAGACACTTGTACTAAGAAATTCTGTTGATTCTATTGACAAAAATCTAAAATACTCTAAATTATTACAAATATTCATTATTACAAGCAACCCTCCTAATATTAACCATTTGTCCATTGATTTTGTTGGATAAATTAAAGCATCCTTAAAAAGTTTTTTTAACTCCATTATATCTCCTTTTATACAATTATTCTAAAAAATTATTTAAACACTAAAAAAAGAAAATCATTGATTTCACTTTAAAAACAAATTTTTTCAAATAAAATTATATTTTTCTTTGAATTTGATATTACTCATTTTAATAATATTTTTCATGAAAATAAATTAAATAATAATTTTTATAAATAAAAATAGCTAATTTAAGTAAATTTATTTCCATAAAAATTTTAATAATTACTTTATAATAAAAATAATTAATTTTTATAAGTTTATTTATCTTAAAAATTTCAATAATTCCTTTATAATAAAAATAATTAATTTTTATAAGTTTATTTATCTTAAGAATTTCAATAAGTTATTCCTAATAAAAAAATTAATTTTGCAAAACACGATATACAATAATATTCTTAATCAAATTACTCTTCAAAAGTAAATACCTCTTCAATTTGAACATCAAAAAATATAGCTATTTTAAAAGCTAATTTCAAAGAAGGATCATATTTTCCATTTTCAATTGAAACTATTGATTGTCGTGTTACAGAAAGTTCTTTAGCTAACTCTTTTTGAGTAATTTCTTTCATAGCTCTAAAAACTTTTAGTTTGTTTTTCATAAAGTTCACTAAATTAAGCTTAATTATTCAAAATTTCAAATTAAATTTTTCAATCATATTTTTTTTTATAATAAATAATAGCTATTCTTTTAATAATAAAGCCAAGAAATGCAATTGAAAATAAATTATAAGCTAGGATTATGTATTCTGGATAAATATCTCTAAGTGTTAAAATAGCTACTCCTGCAAAAACAATTATAGGCATCATAGTTTCAAAACTATGATACCCTGCTTTTTCACTGATAAACTCATTTCTTTCATCTTTCATTGCAGTTCCATCTTTATTTCGTAAAATTTTTAAGTCGTCACGGCTTTTATAAATTACTATGATTAAAAAAGCTAAAATAAAAACTCCAAAAATGAAAAATTTTAAATCTGCGAAAATCATGCCTATAATCCAAGCTAATGCTAGGATGATTACCAATAAAAATATGGAAAAACCTTTGATTTTTCTATTTATTTCTTTATTAATACTATCCACTCCTCAAGTATTTAAAGGGTTATCATTATTTTTTCATATGTTTCCTTTGATTTTTGTCATATTTCCTGATTCTAAATCAAATCCTTTTACAATTAACCAAATTGCCAGTATCATTTCTTGAAAAATTATTGGGAGATTCATAATAACATTAACTAATGAAAATCCTGTTTGTAATCCAAAAATAATTAAAAAGCCAGTTATCAAGTGTAATGTAATTGCAACTAATCCAAAAAGGGATAACCAACGAGGTACTAATTTATATCTGAAAAGAGCATAATAAAGTATAATTGCTCCAATACTAAAGACAAATGTACCAGAAGTTGTAGCTAAATCACGGAATTTTATTAGTAGATTAGCCATATTGGGGAGATCTAATAATAAAAGTACAGTTACAAATACTGCAATATGTGCAACAGTTTCTAGAGCACCTCTAAAAATTACATAACCAATAGCTAAAGTTTCATTTTCCTTTTTTAAAATAGGATAGAGAACGATAGGTATAAATGCAAGTGAAATTCCCATAAGTAATATTAATAATGCACCTAAAGTAAATTGACTACTATTTGATGTAATTTGAATGAATTCGCTAGAGTTAGTAATTGTTCCAGTTAAAGCGACACTTGCCATTCCAGAAACTGTTCCTATAATAAATAATATTCCAACAATAATTCCAATTTTTCTATATTCTTCCATTTTATTAATCTCCAAATTTACCATAGAATTAAATTTAAAAAAGATTATTTTTTTATCTTTTTTTTTTTTTTTTTTTTTTTTATTTTTTTTTCTTTTTTTTTTTTTTTTTTTTTTTTTTTTTTTTTTTTTTTTTTTTTTTTTTTTGGGGTTATTTGTTTTTTTT
>WRMT01000362.1 GCA_009777005.1 Methanobrevibacter sp.
AAGTTTTTGATTTTTTGAAAAATGAATTGAAATTGAAGAATATACACGCATATACGATGGAATCTGTCTATAAACACGTTTATCTAAATGTACTTTTAATAGGAATACTAATTAGCAAGGGTTACAGTGAAATTGAAGAAATAATAAAGCTCGTTGACTTCACCTAAATCAGACACCTTGTTATTTTAAATTAGATGTTGTGTATAATTAAAAGTGGTGCTGTCAATAATCACTAATTTCAAATATTAACTGTGATTAAAAAGTCATTGAAATTTACTTTAATTAAAATAGCTATGAATTTTCAATGAATTCGATTATTGGGTTTTGATAGTGCCTAAAAATGAAAATCTTATGATTGTGCCAAAGTTTCACCTTCAAAAAAAATATTCGATGTGACATATTTCGTAGCTATAATGTATATTTTCATAAATAAAATATATTCGATTTAGTATATTTCGTAGCTAATATATATTTCATAAATAAAATATATTTTTCAGTTGAATATGTTTTGTTGGTGATAAGTATTTGATTGGTAGGTTCATCAAACTTTATTGAAAATTATCAGATATTATGTTGATTTATTAAATTAAGTTTATAAAGTGTTAAATTACATGTGACATTGTGATATTATGTGTGGGATTGTGGGATGTATATTAAAAAACAGAGAAGTTGCTCCAGTTCTTGTGGAAGCTACTGGAAAACTGGAATACAGAGGATATGATTCAGTGGGTATAGCTACTGTAGATAATGAGGGTATTCATATCAAAAAAGATGCAGGTAAAATAAAGGAAGTAGATAAAAAATTAAATGTTTCTAATTTACCTGGAAATACGGGAATTGGGCATGTTAGATGGGCAACTCATGGAGTTCCAAATCAAGTCAATGCACACCCTCATAATGATTGTGATAATAACATAGCTATTGTTCACAACGGTATTATTGAAAATTATGGAGATATTAAAATATCTCTTGAAAAAGAAGGTCATACATTTAAATCAGATACTGACACAGAAGTAATTGCACATTTATTAGAAAAATTCATGGGGAAAGGTAAAAACCTTGAAGAAGCAATGAAAGAAACTTTAAAAATAATTGAAGGTTCTTATGCAATAGCAGCTATTTGTAAATCAAACCCACACCAAATTGTTGCCACACGTAAAGAAAGTCCTTTGATAGTAGGTGTTGAAGGAGATGAATCGTATATAGCTTCAGATATTCCAGCTATTTTAAAATATACAAAAAATATTATTTATATTGATGATTATGAATTAGTTGTTTTAGATAAGGAAGGAGTAGCTATTAAAGATTTAAAAGGAAATATCATTGAAAAAAAGATTGATGTTATTGATTGGACTGAAGATATGGCTGAAAAAGAGGGTTATGATTTTTTTACTATTAAAGAGATTAATGAAGAGCCAACTACAGCTAAAAATACTTTAAAAGAGAAAACTGAAGTTGAAAAGGTTGTATCCTCAATTGGAGACATTGATAGAATTTGCTTTGTAGCTTGTGGAACTTCATATCATGCTTCTCTAGTTGGAAAATATTTAATTGAGGGTTTAATAGGAATACATACTGATGTTTTACTTGCTTCTGAATTTAAACACTCTGTTAAAACTTTAACAAAAAATACACTTTGTATTTTCATTAGTCAATCAGGTGAAACAGCTGATACTATTAAAGCTTTAAAATTAGCTAATGAATTCTCTAAAACTTTAAGTATTGTAAATGTATTGGGTAGTACTATTGCACGTGAATCAGACCATACTATTTATACTTTAGCTGGTCCTGAAATTGGGGTTGCAGCTACTAAATCTTATATTAGTCAATTGATTTCCATTTACTTATTTGCAGCTTATTTAGCTAAAGATAAAGATGGATTTTCTGGATTTAATAGAATAATGGATAGTTTAGAAAGTCTTCCAGATTTTATTGAAGAGATATTGTCTAAAGAAGATCAAATTATAGAAATAGCTAAAAAATATAAGGATGTTTTTAACTTTGTCTTTATTGGAAGAGGTTTGTCTTTTCCTACAGCTATGGAAGGTTCCCTAAAGTTAAAAGAAATTAGCTATATTCATTCTGAAGGTTATGCAGCAGGAGAACTAAAACATGGACCACTTGCCTTAATTGAAGATGGAATACCTGTTGTTGTAGTTATTCCTGAAGATGAAGACCATGGTAAATCTTTAAATAATTTAAAAGAAGTTAAATCTCGTGGTGCAGATATAATAGCTATTGTTTCACGTAGAGATACTGTTGTTCAATCTGAATCTGATGAAACAATCTGTTTAAATGAAAAAATAGATCCTATTATTTCTCCATTGACATACATTGTTCCATTACAGCTATTGGCTTATCATATTAGTTTAGCTAGAGGATTAGATCCTGACAAACCTAAAAATTTAGCTAAATGTGTGACTGTAGAGTAATATTTTAATATTTAAAGTAAAATTTAAATCATATAAATTCTTTAAATGAGGAATTATATGATATTAGTAAATGAACATTTTGCTAATAATAAAAATAATAATAAAAAGAATTTTAATAAGAATAATAATAAGAAAAAAGAATAATAGGTATTGACCCTTTATTATACTGAAGTTTTATATGG
>WRMT01000363.1 GCA_009777005.1 Methanobrevibacter sp.
TAAAATTATATTTTTATTTAATGAAATTTGCTTATAGGATGATAAATTTATTTATATAATGATAAATTTAATCATAATATTATACTAATTATATAATATCTTTTTATATAAAATTTTTTTGATAAATTAATTGTTAAAACAAGAAAAGTGATAATTTGAGAAATATGGGAGATTTAGACCTTTTTACTACTTTGAAAATTGAAGAAAACATAGAAATAGCTGGATTTAAAACAGAAATAGAAGATATTCAAAAAACATTGGAAATTGTTAATAATTTAAGTAATAATTGTTGTGATGGGTGTATAATTCAACTTATGGATGCTAAGGGGATAGCTGGGAAAAAACATCTTTTACATGGGATTATTCATAGTATTAATGCTTTCAAAAGAGGTGAAAATTTAGCTAATAATTTAGGTATAGAAATTTGTATTAGATTATCAGCTCAAAGACAAATAGCTAAGGCTCTAAACATTCTTGGACTTAAAAAGGGCAAAATAAACATAGCTGCTGTTTTTATTAATTGTCCAGATTACTTTGTAGATGAATTAAATAATATTTTTCATAGAGATGATAGTGTTTTAAACTCAAAAAAGGATTTAAAAGAAATATATAATATATCTGAGAAAGAATTGGACCTTATGAGTATTGAAGATGTATTAATTGACAGAACTACAGAATTAATTGTAGAGTTGTAAATTTTTATTATAATTTCAGTTTATTATGTATAAGTTATTCATTCAATTGAGTTTGTGTTAAATAAAGTAGTTATCAACTTAAATAAAATAAGAGTGCTAGATCATGATTGAAAAGGTGAATTTGCAAAAAGCTGTGGAAGGCGTTTCTGAATTGTTTCAATACCTTGAAATTGGTAAATTAAACTATCATACTCTAAATGTTTTACAAGTTGAAAATCGCACATTGGATTTTCATATCCATGAAAAATCCGACGAGTTATTTTATGTGATAGAAGGTACATTCGACATTGAACTAGAAGAGGGTTTCATTCCGATGAATCAAGGAGATATGATTATAATCCCAAAGGGAATACTTCATCGCCCTGTTTGTAAGTCATTGGTCAAATGTCTGATTGTTAATCTTGAAGGTACATTGAACAAGAAAAATACTGAAAAAACATGAATAATTAATAATTAATAAAAATAATAATAAAAATAATAAAAATAATTAAAATAATTAAAATAAAAATAATAATAAATAAAAATAATAATAAATAAAAATAATAATAAAAATAATAAATAATATAATAATATAATTAAAATTATAAAAAAAATAATTTTAAATTTGTAAAATTCTTGAGTTTACCATATTATAGAAACCTTGTTTTTCTAATCTTATAAAATTCTTTGATTTTCTAAAGATGCTAAAAAATTCCACCTTCTTAAAAATGAGATTGATATTTTTTTATAATTTCAATTATTTCATCTAAATTTTCCTTTATCAACGATTCAGTAGCTAAATTTTTAATTTCAATAGCTACTGCTCTTTGTTTTATTCTATTATAGTTTGGGCATAAAGTTACTATTGACTTTCCTTCAACATCAAAATTAATTTTTAAATTTTTAAATAAAGATTGAGGATTTTTAGTAGCTAATAGAACATTAGTTCCTCTTTTATCTTGATGAATCACATTATCAAGATTATTTTTAATATAAACAGTAGCTTCAATGGTTTTTTTTAAATTATTTTCTGAAAAATCCAATTCTGTGAATATTCCTTTATTTGTAATGTTATTGGATTTACAAATGTTTAGTAAGAGTCTTGACTTTTCAAAAATGTTTAATCTACTGGTAGTTATAAATCCTCCATCTCCAACATTTACAACCTTTGGTGAATTTGTTGAACAAACAATTATATCGGAGTAAAACCCATTAGCTAATTTTTTTTCTGGATCTGTTATTCCACCAGAAGCATCTTCAACAAGCAATATATTATTTTCTCTACACCAATTAGCTATTTCAGCTATAGGTTGTTCTGCACTGTAAGCTGCAAAACTAGTTAAAAAAATAGCGGGTTCACTATTATTTGATTTAATATTTTTATTACTTGCTAATAATTCATCTAAATTTTCTCTACTTATTAAACCTAAATCTGTTTTGAACTGGATAATTTCTTTATTTAAAAATTTAGCTATTTGTTTAAAACCATGCCAAGCTCCTTGATCAGGTATTAAAATTGGTCCTTTAATAGCATTCATAGCTACTAAAATAG
Organism: Methanobrevibacter sp.; assembly: GCA_009777005.1. Classification (GTDB taxonomy): domain Archaea; phylum Methanobacteriota; class Methanobacteria; order Methanobacteriales; family Methanobacteriaceae; genus Methanorudis. Next base: position 2,227 of record WRMT01000363.1, read on the forward strand.
CTGCATTTCCACTATTTACTATTTTCCCATGTAAATGGTTGGTTTTAGATATAATTTTACTTTCAGCTTCTCTTAAATAGCTATTTTCTTTTTCTGTAAGTTGAAAATTTTCAGCGACTTCAGTCATAGCTATTTTTGTTTCTTTTGATGGTTTTTTATATAAAAGATTCATGTTTTTCCTATCTTGTATTATTTATTATAATTTAAAATAATTCATCATTTTTTAAGTATTTAAAAAAGTGAAATTCCTATTTTTAAATATTCCATGGTTTTTATCTGATTTCTTTCATTCATATAATTTTTTTAAAATGAAAAGTAATAGATTAAATATATACTATTGAAAGTTATAATATATTAAAATATAT
>WRMT01000364.1 GCA_009777005.1 Methanobrevibacter sp.
TAATATTTTTTTTTTTTATTTATAACTTTTAATTATAGTGATGAGCATGATATTTTATTTTCATTTAAAAACTTTAGTTTTTAAAGTTAGAAAATCTCTGATTTTCTTCATTTATAAATAAGATTTTAATAATTCTAATAAATAATTTATATTAGCAATGATTTTTAAATTAGTTATTTTAATTTATTATATGATTATTATTGTTATTTTAATATTTTAATCTTTATTAAAGTTATTTTAAATAAATATTCAAAATTTAATTAGCTATAAATATTTTTAAATTATTTTATTTAGTTTAAATTTTTTTATTAAATATAAAAATATTAATTTAAAAAATTAGGAAATATTTAGAAATAACTTGTGCTAAGCACTATAATTTAAGAAATATTAAAAATAGAAAAAATTATGAGAAAAAATAAAACAATTTTTCTCTAAAAAGTTGAATTTTATTAGTTTTAGTGTTTTTTAAACCTTACAATAATTAATGCAAAGACGATAATAATAACAAGACAAGAACGGGAATACCAGTATTTCTCATACTACATTATTCGAATTGGAAGCTCTAGCATTAGTACCATCATTAGAACTTGAACTACCCGCTCAGTAGAACCAGTTCCAGTGAACTTGAAGAACATCCAGTAGACTGTTTAGCTTTTACATCAACAGTAAATGAACCAGAAGTAGCTATAGTTACATTGAATTACTAGAAATAGTTGGAGTAATAACATACTTACCAACAGCTAAAGCTTTCAAAGAATTTGTAGATAGTCCAACACCAAATTTTCGCCATGAAAATTATCAACTTATATAATTAAATAATAATGAGAAAATTCAGTCAAAAAATTAAGTCTCATACTATAATAACATTAACAAGTTATATTCTTGAAAATTTCTAAAGTTCTTCAATTTCTGAAAGTGATAAGCCAGTAATTTCAGCTATTTTTTCATAAGGGAATCCATCATTTTTTAATTTTAAAGCAATTTCTTCTTCCCTTTCTTTTCTTCCTTTGTTTTCTCTTTCATTTCCTACATTTTCTTGATGTGCTTCTTCTAGTTTTATTAAGAAATATTCATCAAATAGACCGTTTTGAATTGCTAATTCTAAATTTTTCATTGAAGCTTTAAGTCCTTCATCTCCCATTTTAACTATCTCCCTTCTTAACTCATGACTTGTTTCATCATCGAAAAATGCTATGTATTGATGTTTTAAGTTATTTTTCAAATCCTTTCTTGTTTTAATAATTTTTGTGTTGTCGTTAGGATCTTCTTCATAAATTACTGATTTTCTAAACTTTTCTATTTCTATGAAATGTATCTCTATTTTATCTATTAATGTTTCATTGATATAAATATTACTATTCTTAAGATAATAGACATTATGGTATTTTGGTGAATCTAGGAAACTATAAACACATATAGCTACGAATATAACCTTTTTAAATTTATTATAATTTTGTCCTTTTGATACAGGTTCTATTAATCTTTTACATGCATATGTTATTAGTCTTTCTAGAAAATCCTCTGTTTTTATCCTTTGTGCTTCTATATTTATATCTTTTCCACACCCAGTTATTATCCGTGAATCTAATCTCACTTCTTTTCCTTTTTCTTTATCTGGATTTATTTGGGTGTTTGTTGTGGTCATTTTTCCTGTAATATTAATGCCTAATGTTTTTAAAAAGCTTTTTTGTTGTAGTTCATTCCCTTTTTCTCCCATGTATTTGTGAAAAAAGAAATCATCCAAGGCATTATAATTTTTAATGGAAGGTTTCTATATATGAGTATAATCTTCTTCGTGAACTTTTTTCTTTTTTGCCATGTTATATTGTTATATATTCTAATATTTAAGTTTTACTTTTAAATTTGGATATTTTCACCATTTAAGTTTAAAGCATAATAGTATTTCAAGTTTAGATAAATTTTTCAAGTCCAAAAGAGAAATTGAATTATTTATAAATTAAATAAAAATAATTCACTAAATACAAAAATTAACTATTAACGTCCTATAAAAATTAAATATGGAATTAAAGCACATATAGGTAAAATAAAAAGTGTAAATTCAACATTCTTAAAATTAATATAAAACGTTAAAACAAACTAAATTTTCTTAAAATGCAATTAAATAATTATTAAATAATTTAAACAATATTAATTATTAAAAATACCGATGATAAAAAATATAACCCAATATTAACCTATTTAAAAGATAACAAATGGAAAAATAAAAATGTTAAAAATGCCATAAAATAGAAAAAAATAAGACAAAAAACAGTTAAATAGAAAAATAAGGATTTTAACTCCAGGATAGAGTTATGGAGAATCCTCTATAAATAAACTTCTAATTTTAATGAAAAAAGTTTGGTAATGACCTATATAATCATTGATAAAATTTTTTAAATTATGGATTAGTATATAAAGTTTATTTAACTTAAAAGTTTTTAAAGTTTAAAAAATCTAGCTAATTATTGTTTAATTTAATAAAAAAAAAATTATAAACTATTTATTTTTAAAAATATTAATTATAATTAAATAAATTATAAAATAAATAGTGTAAATCAT
>WRMT01000365.1 GCA_009777005.1 Methanobrevibacter sp.
ACACTATGTTCAAGATATGAGTTGTCCTGTACATCGTATTGATGTAGGAGAAAAGTTACATAATGCATACGAACTAAAACCCGACGCTTTTGGTATTTCTGCATGTTCTGATACTTCTTGTCCCTCTTTTGCTGAGGTTAACAGTAAAATTTCAGCACAAAACACAGTATTGAATGGAATAACAACAGCTAATGGATCTGTTTTCACCAGTCAATCTTTTAAAAATCACGTTTTAAATAGATATAATGGTTGGTTAAATGACTACAATGCATGGTTAAAAAACCCTAGTACAGGCAACACATCGAAAATAAAAACTCGTTTGTTAGAAGATCTTGCATTTGCTTGTTGTGTTTCAAAAAGATTTTGGAAAGGAAATAACCTGAATTTTTGGTTTAAATAACCTTTCCAATTTCTTTTATTTTTTTAAATAAAGAGATTTTTGGAAACCCCAACAAGAAAATGAGAGGTGTTAATGAAATGGGGGAAGAGATTTTACCTTCTAAATTTAAAAATATTATTTTTCTTATTTATTTCTTTAATTTTGTTATAATAATCTACTTTCACAGTTTTCAGTCTAGAATTTATATATTTCTTTGCTAAGGTAATTTTAACCGTAACATTGTTTTTCACCCAAGATTCATCACTATGCCCTTGTATAATGAATGGTCTTATTGATTTAACACGTGCTTTAAAAAGTACTTTGCCAATCTTCAAACCAACTTGGGTTGGTTTAGATGTTGAATTACCTATATTACTAATAGCTATGTAACAGGTTCTTCCAGAAATAACAGCTTTATTGACTTTTAAATCTGGTAAGTATCTAATACTTTTTGATAAACCTTTTCCTGAAGAAAGAGAAGAATTTGTTATTTTAACTGCATCAGATATTTTAACAGCATAACCATCCTTTGATGAGATTTTACTCCTATGAATACGACCTTCACCATAATTAATATTAATTCCATCAGATTTCGAGCCATTAGTATGTATTGTACTATTTATTATCTTCCCTTTCCATACAGTTACTTCCACACCATTATCTCCTGAATCAATAGTGGTGTTTATCATATTACCATACCAATAATCCACAATATTAATAGTTAAAAAACTATTAGCTATTGCATGATTAGCATTTATTCTTGAATTAATAATATTTCCTTTCCAGTAGCTAACTCGAATCCCATGTGATTTTGAATTAATAGTACAATTAACAATATTTCCTTTGCGAGTATCAACACTTACACCACGAATAAGATTATTATTGATTACGGTATTTTTAATATTCACATGGAAAGCATTGATAGTAGTCCCAAACTCACCACCACTAAAATCTAGTGTGTTTCCATTTCCATTGTGATTTAATGTTAAACCTGAGAAAACAACTACCTTAGCAGGTATATAAAACATACCATACATCTCATCTTCTTGAATGAAATTGATATGAGTATTCTTATAACTCTTAATATTAATAGATTTAGTAATGTCTAATCGATTAGTGAGATTATAGCTACTTGTATTAAATATTAAATTATCACCAGTTTTTGCTTCATTTTTAATCCAATGAGTGATATTTTTATGAGTTGTTCCTTCATTAACATAATAATCAGCTGATGAAACTGAACTAATCATTAGGAATAAAGAAAACAAAAAAAATAAAGCATATAAAATTTTTTTATATTTAAACATTTTTTTACTCTCTATTAATTTTTAACCTATTTCCTATTTATAATAGGATATATGTTTCATATTAAATTAAATTTTTTATTATACTCTTTTTGAATTATTTGCTTTTTATTTATCCTTTTCAAAACTACTTTTCAAATATAATAATAATTATATTCTTTTCGAATCTACATTTCAAATATAATAATCATTATTAACTAATTATTTCTACTAAAAAATTTTAATTTATTGTTTATCAAACTATTGTTTAAATATTAATAAAAATAAGGTTAATGATTGTGATTCAAAATGAATAAAAAATTATAAGAGTTAAAAAAATTACGAATATAAGTTTGTTTTAGAAAAAAATTTGAATTAAATCTAGTAAAATTAGAATTAAAAAAAAAATTAAAAAGTGAATAAAATGAAATTAAAAAGTAAAAATAAAGGTATGATATTGTTGAAACTATTACTAATGGTTTTTTTCAGTGGTGTTAGTCATAGAATTGTTAATACTTACGCATGGGATCAATTAAAAGATATTTATAAGTTAAACTCGATTAAAAAGACATTTATATCTGCTAAATCAGCACAATATTTAAATCCCGATGAGATCGATGGCGGGGAGGGTAGACATTTGAATGTTAACTTTTGTAATAGTCAAGCTAATTCTTTTGCATCTAAAGTAGTTACACCTACTAATCTTGTTGTAGGGCAGCAGCATAGTTTAAGTGAGAAAAATGCTTACCATATAACTGCTGCATTACACTATGTTCAAGATATGAGTTGTCCTGTACATCGTATTGATGTAGGAGAAAAGTTACATAATGCATACGAACTAAAACCCGACGCTTTTGGTATTTCTGCATGTTCTGATACTTCTTGTCCCTCT
>WRMT01000366.1 GCA_009777005.1 Methanobrevibacter sp.
AAAAAAAAAAAAAAAAAAAAAAAAAACATAGTAAAAATTAAAAAAAAAAAAACTAAGGAAAAAAATATACACAGAAATATTAAAAAAAAAAAAAGTTATAGTATATCACCAATTTTTAGCTACAAATTATCTATTTTAATAAATAAAGAAAAGTTTTACTTTTCTAACTTGAAAAAATAAAAAATTTTTTCAAATAAAGAAAAACTTCATTTCCAAAAATTAAGGTTTATACTATTTTTATTTAAAATATATTAATAATACTTTAGCATTTATTCTTTTTTCAAATTTTAACGGTTTAAAATAAAACTATACTTCGAAATTTTAGTTTTATCTTGCTATAAATTGTTGATTTCCACATTCAGAACAAAAAGGTATTGTATCAAAATTGTCTTCTAAATATAATGGTTTATAACAATCAGTACATACATATCTTCCTTTTCCTGAGTGGTTGCCTGAAAAATACATATTATCCCTATACCTCCGTATTTGAGTAATCCAATATATGAATATACTAATATTTATACTTAACTGAAAAATTTTGAATAGTAAAAATATATACTCTTCAATGTTAAATATTGAAAATAAAAGAGATAATAAGAAAAAGGAAACTTTGGAAAACAATGAGCCCTATAAAAAATATACTCTTGGAAGAAAAGTTTGTTATTAATGCTTTTTATAAATCTTATTTAATTAAAAAAATAGAATACGAATATTGTTTAATTAGAAAAAAAATGACATAAATCATATTTAATTGAAAAAATAGAACACAAATATTGTTTAACTAGAAAAATAGAATATGAATATTGTTTAATTTCATACAATATTATTATAATATTTTTATTTTAAAAAATAGTTATAATAATAAATAAGAAAATTAAAATTATAAATTTTAATTTCAAATTTTGATTACTTAAAAAAATTATTCCATTAATCATAATTGTAAATCATGAAAAAAATGAAAAAATAAAATGAAAAAATAAAAAAAAGTTAAGCTACTTATTCCTAAGTAAATAATCATGAAAAAGTTTAAATTTATTCAAACATATTGTATTGAATTTATACAGATTTTAAAACTTCACTCCCTCGAATAAGAAGCAAATAAGTATTTCCACGATTATCAAAACTCATTCCTTCAGATTCACGTTTGGTATTCAAAACAGTATACTCAAAATCATTCTTAGTTAAAGTAAAATTACATAACTTATCGACTGGAATTGAATAGAAAACACCATCAAAAACTAGATACAACCTATTTGAAACTCTATTAAGTGCTAATGCTTGAGCATGAACTCCTGGACGATTTTGAATTGTAGCTAAAAATTCAACCTTTATTCTATTATTAACAAATTTTCCTTTAAAAATTCTATCTCCATTTGAAGGAGTTATTTGATTAAAATAAAAATCTCCATTTTTATCAAAAGCCAAGTTTCGTATCTTGTTTACTTTCTTATTCTTTTCATAGCTAACCGTAAATTTATACATTGAAACTGGCTTTAATGTTTTCATGCTAATTCTCATTAACTTGAGCTTTGATGATAAATAATTATCATCTTGCCACATCCATAATGATTTTGTTTTAGGATTATAAGCTAATGATTGACCATGACCAGTGTTAAAAACAGGCCCTATCTTAATAGCTTTTTTAATAAGTTTTTGGTTTTTGGTTAAATTTTCATCATCTCTAAGAGAGGCTCCAAGCTTACGTAAACTCACCAAACCTTTACCTTGGTTTAATTTATATTTTTTAAGCAAATCCGTATTATAACGAACTATAAATCCTTTTTTTACATTATATCCATGAGACGATAAAATATACATATATTTTCCGTCTATAGCTATAGATTGGCAATTATACCAATATTCATCATATTCTGATTTTCCAATTTTTTTTCCTGAAACTGGAAGAAAATACTCAGTTTTAAATATGTGTTTCTTATTTCCCTTTATTGTTTTTATTGTATTCTTTTTGGTTTCAAAACCTTTTGTTTTAGAATAAAGTGGAGAGACGGAATATTTTTTTGGTTTTTCAACAAATTTAGGAATTTTATTATCAACAAATATCGTATCTTCAGATTCTGCTTCTATATTTCCTAAATTAGTCGTGGCTGCAGCTAAGGGTGAGGTGGTTGAGAGTATAAGTAAAAAACCACCAATTATAAGTAGAAAGATGAGAAATTTTTTATTAGATTTACTATTCATATTTACACTTTTATTGTTATATTGATAAGCCAAATATTTTCTAAGTTTTGTAAAATCTTCGATTTTATAATGTTGAGGGTATTACACAATTATTTTTATTCAATCAATATAAACGAAAATTAAAAACTTATAAAAAAAATCGAATATATCAATTTATTCAATTATAGCTTAAAATTTTTTAATTTTGTTCATCAAAATAGAATTGTACTATGACATCATTTAAAAAAAAGTTTTATAATGTTAGAAAAGCTTCACTTTTCTAAGAGCAAGGAAAGCTTGATTTTAAAAGACTATGAAATTTTTCAAAAAACTGTCTTTTGAAAAAATGAAATTATATGCTCCAAATC
>WRMT01000367.1 GCA_009777005.1 Methanobrevibacter sp.
AAATTAATAATAAATAAATTATAAATTAAAAATTCACTTATCTAGAATTATCAATTAATAGAATAATGAATTAACTACTCACTTATCCAAAAATTATCAATTAATAGAATAATGAATTAACTACTCATATATCCAAGAATTATCAATAATAGAATAATCACAAATCTCATTATCATTGAAAAATAAACTTATCTCTCTTTCAGCAGATTTTGCTGAATCAGAAGCATGAATAACATTTCTACCCATGTCTATAGCAAAATCTCCCCTAATGGTTCCAAGATCAGCTTCTTTAGGATTAGTGGCACCAACCATTTTTCTAATAAGACTTATAGCATCATCACCTTTAATTATCATAGCTAATGATGGGGAAGAGGTAATGTAGCTAACTAAATCATTGAAAAAAGGTTTTTCAACATGTTCACCATAATGCTCTTTAGCTAAATCTTCATCAATGCTTAACATTTTAATAGCTACTATCTGAAGTCCTTTTTCCTCAAAGCGGGTCAAAATTTTTCCCATAAGACGTCTGGAAACTGCATCAGGTTTCATCATAACAAAACTTTTTTCCATCATTTTTTAACCCATTTAACTTTTCTTGGAACTCTTCCAAGCTTAATCATGTTTTTTTCACATTTACTACTACAGAAGAAGTATATAGTTCCATCCTTTTTAACATACATTTTTCCAGTTCCTTCTTCTATTTCTTCCTTACAGAATGAACAATTTCTCATGTTCTACACCTTTGATTAAGAATGTCCTTAACAATAGGATATTAGATATTAAGGAGTCTTAATCTCCTTAGCTTCTCTAATCGTGTCTAATAACATCAAAATATCTCCTTGTCTAACAGGACCCATAATATTTCGAGTTAATATTCTTCCTTTATCTCTTCCATCGAGGATTCTGCATTTAACTTGCATTACCTCACCAGTCATACCAGTTCTTTTAAGAACTTCTATAACTTCAGCTGGAGTTCCTTCTTCCATATAATCACCTGTTAAATAAAAATGAAAGGGCATACCCTTTCAAAACAGATTAATAATAATTAGTCTTTCAATTCTGTGATTTTTTCCACAATTTCAGCTACTAATTCTTTGCTGTCTCCAACATCTACAATAGCTGCTGATGCAGTACCAACATTTAATCCAGCAGCTCCACCTACTTCTTCTTTAGTAGCTAGATATACATATGGAATTTCTTTTTCTTCTGCAAGTACTGGTATATGAGCAACAATTTCAGCAGGATCCACGTCTTCTGCTATTAAAACAAGCTCTGCATTTCCTCTTTCAATAAATTTAGTAACTTCATTAGTTCCTTTAGCTACCTTTCCAGTATTTCTCGCTATTTCCAATGCCTCTTCAGCTTTATCTGCTATATCTTGTGGTGTATCAAATTTTACATAAATTGCTTTTGCCATATTAATTTACCTCCTTTTTCATCTGGCTTTTGCCATCCATCGGCAAATATCATAACTGCAACAATATAATTCAATCTGCGGTTATAATAATATATTGATTACAATTACATTAACAAATCATTCTAAAAACTTATTATTATCATACTTTAAACTTATTTTCTTAAATTATCAAATTTAATGATATAAAAAAAAATATAAACTCATTGAAGTGTAAATAAAAATATCCAATCAAAAATATAGAATTAAAGTATAATAATTAATAGTTTAATTAGAAAAAATTTCAAAATTTAGTAATCTTAATGAAATAAAGTCTAGTGAACTAGACTATCATAATTCTGTTTTTATACCTTATAAACTTTTTGAATTATAATAAATTTAACTTAAATAGTTTTTATTTAAAAATTATCTAAAAGATATTAAAAAAATAGAAATAATTAAACAAAAAAATTTAAATGAATAGGATAATTAAAAAATAATTTTATTAAGACGTTTTAGAAGCTAATTTAATGAATTCAACTTTAATAATTTTTTTACCCGTGTGTTTTGCAAATTCAAAAGTTTTTACAGCGATTTCATTTTTACATTCTTCAATCCTTCAGCTAATGCTTCTTTAGCATAGTCACTAACTCTTTCAGCACCAACATTTTTTAAAATTCCCAAACAGAAGCAATTAGTAATTCCATATTTACGTCTCATAAATTATCTGTTAATTTATATTATTATTAATATTTAAATTTATCGATTTGAAAAAGTTATTTTTTCATTATATTTTCAAATTACTTATTTATTTTTATTTAATGAATAAGCAACTTTTTTGTTTAAATTTAATTCTTTATTTAATCATTAATACAAATTCATGAGAATTTTCAATTAACTGATTTAATAATAATATTTTTTTAAGAGAAATTAGACATATAATAAATTTTATACAAATAATCTAAATATAGTGATTTGTAAATTTATTTTCGTGAAAATCTAAATTTTGAACAAATTTTTTGGAAAATATTGGTCTTTTAAAAATATGTAAAAACGTTGAAACATGCTATAATTTCTTATAATCGATTAATTTTAATATTTATATTTTTAATAATATTTTTTATAAAAATAAATTATATTGATCATTATTTT
>WRMT01000368.1 GCA_009777005.1 Methanobrevibacter sp.
TATAATAATATAATTAAGTAAATATTTTTTTAAATTAAATAAATTATAAAACTATTAAATATTAATATTATGTAATTTGTCATAATTATTAGCTATGATATTATTTTATTAGGTTTACACTATGTTAATGAAAACAGCAATCAATGAAATTCTAAAAAATATCGAGAATGCTTCTCAATATATTGATGAAGAGGTTATTAATGAATTTATGGAAATCTTAACAAGCTCTGAAAATGTTTTTTTAATGGGTGCTGGAAGATCTGGACTTGCAGCTAAAGCTTTTGCAATGAGATTAGTACATTTAGGCATTAGTGCTTATGTTGTAGGAGAAACTATTTCTCCAGCTATTTATGCCAATGATTGTATTTTAGCTATTTCGGGATCAGGTGAAACTAATACCATTGTTTCTGCAGTTAAAATAGCTAAAAATAAAGGTTCGAAAGCTTTATCTTTAACATCCTACCCGGAATCATCACTTGGAAAAATATCTGATGTAGTAATGCTTGTTCAAGGAAGAACTAAAATAGATGTCGATGATGAAGATTACATTAAAAGACAAATTGAAGGAAATTATGCGTCTCTTACTCCTCTTGGAACTGCTTTTGAGCTAACTTCTCTTATTTTCTTAGATGGACTAATAAGTGAGTTAATGCATAAAATGGGAAAAACAGAATATGATTTAAAGTATAGGCACACTGTTTTTGAATAAGCACTGCTTTTAAATTATATTTAAGTTTAACTAGAGATTTTATCTTCTCTTTTTCAAAATTATGTATTTCAAATAAATTTTTTTAGTCTTTTAGTAAATAATTTTTTAGCTAAATGATTATTTTCTTTGTGGTATGATTGTTTTGTTGATTTGTGTGCATTACAGTAATTTGTTAGCTATATTTTAATCTCATCACTAACTTTAAATGTTGATTTTTCATTTTAAATTATAATTCTCTCTGGATTTGTATATATATTTAGTTTGTTTCCTCGTATAAATCCAACCATTGTAATATTTGCTTTATTAGCTACAGTGTAACCTGAAAAACTTGGAGCTGCATTTGAAGCAAGTATAGGAATTCCTACTCTAGCTACTTTTATTAACATATCTGCTGGCATTCGTCCACTGTAAATGACATAGGACTGGTTAAAATCAATTTGTTCTAAAGCTCCAGCTCCAATTACTTTATCAACAGCTACATGACGACTAACATCTTCCTTTACAATAAACTTATTTTTGCTTATGATTGCAGCTACATGTGCACCTCCTGTTTCTTGCCAAATTAAAGCGTTTTTTTTCAATTTTTCCATATTATTTATCAGGTCATTTTTGTTAATAGCTAAATCTGATTCTATTTTATCAATAAAGCTAATTTTTGACCTCCATCCTCCAGAGCTATCTGAGACAAGAACTAATTCTTCATCGTCCTTTAATTTTTTTGAATCAATAGTTGCTTTAATAGTTAATTCATCAATTTCAATTTTTTTTATATCTTTAGCATTAGCTACTAACCCTTCTCCTAGTATATATCCTGTTGCAAATTCTTCTAATGAATCTGGAAGGGTTGAAAAGTTTCGACTTATATTATCATTTATCACTAATTTCACATTTTCATCTGAAACAACTTTTTCAGAAACTTTTTTAATTTTACCATCAGTTAAGTTAACAGTATCAACTGTTTTTGTCAGTTCCATATCTATACCTCATTTAATCCATTTAAATTTATGTTTTTTTTTTTTTTTTGATTATTATTTATTTTCTATTTTATACATTTATAATGTATGAAACTTAGTTTTTTTAATTCATATCTTTTAAATTTCATTTAATCTTTTAAATAAATCTGTAATTGTTCTTATTTTTTTAAATAAATTTTAAAAACACAATATAATATCAAAATCAGTAACAGTTAACAGATGAATTAATATTAAAAGAGTTAAAAAGGAAAGTAAGGTTAAAAAAACATTTTCAACTTTTATTATAATCCATATTTGCCTATTTATAATGCTTGTCTTCTAATTATATAAATTTATTTTTAGGAGACAACTATATATGTAATATATCAAACAAAATATTATAAAAAAATAATTAGAATGGTAAACATGAAAACCAAAAATAGAACCACATTATTTATAGATTCTAAAATAATGGAGACCATTAAACTAATAGCTATTAATAAAGATACAACAATGACAAAGATAATTAATGACTATTTAAAATAAGGCATTGAAAAGGAACCAGAAAAAAATAAATCTAAAATTAGATTTATAGTAGAATTCGGTCCTAATATTAATATTGAGGATATATTAAGCAGCATTGAATCACCAAAGGGCTTTGATCCAGTTAAAGCTGTAAGAGAAATAAGAACAAGAAATACTTTTTTTTTGATTGTTTATCTAGTGGTTTGTAAATTTATTTTCGTGAAAATCCAAATTTTGAACAAATTTTTTGGAAAATATATGTCTTTTAAAAAATCTGTAAAAATGTTGAAACATGCTATAATTTCTTATAATCAATTTAATTTTAATATTTATATTTTTAATAATATTTTTTAT
>WRMT01000369.1 GCA_009777005.1 Methanobrevibacter sp.
ATTTTTTTTTTTTAATTTTTTAATATAATTTTTTTAAATAAATATATCCCCCCCCCCCCCCTATTTATTATTTTTAAAGATATTTAATTAGAAACATTTAAATATAATCGATTTTCAACTATTATTATAAGAAATAACTTTGCTTGAATAAAAAAATTGTGATATTTTAACAAATTCTATTAAAATAACTAATAAATTTTTTTAAAATAGCTATTTATAATAGCTTCCATCCTAAGCTATTTTTTATCAAAGCAATTGTAATTTAATTGCAAATAGTTTTTGAAAAATAAAGAATAAAAGTTTTAGAGGATTAGAATGAAAGTTAAAAAATTATGTTGTGTATTGGCATTAGCTATACTAATTTTTTCAATGGGTTTAGCTACAGCTCATGCAACAAACGAAGTAAAAACTGAAAAAAGAGATAATGGACTAACTATTGAATCAAAAGAAAAGGTTGCTAGCTACAAAATAACTTGGAATGCTAATGGTGGCAAAATTGGTTCTAAAAATACCAAAGTAACCAGGTTAAAAAAAGGTTCCAAAATTGGTAAATTAGCAGCTACTCCTAAAAGAAGTGGTTACACCTTCAAAGGTTGGTATACTAAGAAAAGTGGTGGAACAAAAATAACTAAGAATACAAAACCTAAAAAGATTGTTATCTACTATGCCCAGTGGAAAAAGGGAAGTTCAACTTCAAACACAAATACTAAATCAAAATTGATGGGGGCATGGAAAAAAAACAAACTTGATTCTTTAGGACGCTGGCATCTTCTATACTACAATTTTCATGATAATGGAAAATTCCTTTATACTTACGATGCAAGTGAGTCAAAAACAGGAAATTATAAAATGTCAGAGGGGAAGATAACCTTCACAAATATTGTATATACTAAAAATGGAATGAAAACAGATTATCCTAAGCAACAGGTGGTTGAGTATAAGTTTGAGAAGGAATCAGGCACAGAATATTTAAAAATCGCACCTCTTGAATATGGTGATAGAACATATGTCGATTTTGGTTGTTCATCTAGTTTTTATAAGTAATTTTATGAAAACTCTAAGTTTTTGCAGAAAAAATGGCGAAAAAGGAATTAATATTGCTGAATAAAGATGTTTTCTATGAAAGAACAAACAATTAATTAAGCAGAGTTCCTTTGGAGTTTAGTTATAAAACTTCAAATATCGGTTACAATAGTTTAAGTTTTAAGTATTCAAATGATTTTTTTTAAAATTTTCCTTTTCATATTTTTTTTTAAAATTTGATAAGATTTTTTATTTTTCCTAGTTTATAAAGCTATTTTTAAATAATAAATACTTGTTTTCCCAAAAAAAGTGGTTCAAGGGCTAGCCATCTAAAAAAGCAGTTATCAGTACAATTTCTTCAAAGAAAAATTTTTCAGTAGCTGTAATTTCTACTTTAAATCCTAAATCATTTAATTTGTTAAGCGTTTCTTCAATGTTAGAAAGTGATGATTGAATTAGCTGCACTCTACCACCATGATTTAAATGATTTTTCACTTGATTTAAAAATTTATCTATGACATTTCGACCATCTAATCCTCCATCAAATGCATAATTCAAATTGTCATCTAAAATTTCAGAGCTTTCGGTAGGTAGATATGGAGCATTAAATAGAATTACATCAAACTTTTGATTTTTCACAGGTTCAAATAAATTCCCAAGAAATAGCTGAATGTTTTTAAGACCATTTGAAGCGAAATTTTTCTCAGCTAGTTCAATGGCATTAAAATTTATATCAGTAGCTACAATATCCTCTGTCATTTTAGAGGCATATATAGCTATTATTCCTGAACCAGTCCCGATTTCTAGAACTTTCTCACCTTTATTTATAATCAAGTTTTCAGCTAAAAGAAAGCTGTCATCTGAAGGTTCATAAACTAGTTCATCAGTTTCTATTTTAAATTCACCAATTTTCATCAAGTATTCTCCTAGGTTAATTTGTTCATCATTTGTTGGTTGTAAGTTCCTTGCATCTTAAATATTAAAAATCAACTACTTGGATTTTTGAAAATTCAAACAATTCTAATTCAGATAAAATCCCAACTTTTTTAAAAAGTTTCTTATTTTAAAAAAACAAAAGATTAAAAATAGTGGATTTTAACAGTCAGAAAATATTATACCTTGTTTTATATAGCTTATCTCTAAAAGTTTGTCAATTTTTTCCAATAATATTTTTATATTAAATAAAAAAGTTTAAATTAATCAGAATTATTTAAATTGTTCATTATTAGGTTAATTTTATCTATTTATTTATAAAAAATCTTAATAATTGTTTAAATTTTAAAATAAGAATAATAAATAGATTATAATATAATAAAATCAATTTAAAAATTATATATTACTTTGCCTAATACATTTTGTATTTATACGAAGAATAAGATTAAGATTCGCGATTGAGATATAGAAATAAACTTCATAAATAAGAATCAAACTTTTCAAACAAGAAATAAAAATTATAAAATATTATAGTTTACAATTAATTTTTGTAAATGTAATTAGTAATTAATGTTATAAAAA
>WRMT01000370.1 GCA_009777005.1 Methanobrevibacter sp.
TTATATCTAAATTCAAGAAAAATTATTTTTTAATTTAATTTTAAATAATTTTAAAGAGATATTATTTTTCTAAAAATTTTATTAAAAATTTAAATTTTTATAAAAACAAATTTACAATTCACATTATTACTAAATTAAAATTATCACTATGTGATAAATAATATTTAGATTATTAATATAATTAAAAAATTTTAAAGAGATTTTTCTTTAAATGATTAAAATTATCACTATATAATTTATTAATATAATTAAAAGATTTTAAAGAGATTTCTCTTTAAACTATTTTTATTCATTTCAGGTGTTTTAATGGTAAGAAAAAGTCAAGAATGGCCCAATGAAGGAGAACTTATTGTAGCTACTGTTTATAAAGTTCTCAACTATGGTGCTTTTGCACATCTTGAAGAATATTCTGGCAAAGAAGCTTTTATTCATATTTCTGAGGTTTCTTCTGGTTGGGTTAAAAATATTCGTGACCATGTGCGAGAAAATCAAAAGATTGTTTCGAGAGTTTTAAGAGTTAATCCAAAAAAAGGGCATGTAGATGCTTCTTTAAAAAGAATAAGAGAAGATCAAAGAACTAAAAAGATTCAACAATGGAAAGTTGAACAAAAAGCAGAAAAATTTTTAGAATTAGCTGCAAAAACATTGGATAAAGATTTAAATACTGCTTATGAAGAAGTTGGTTACAATCTCATGGATAGATTCGGAGATATCTATGGTGCATTTGAAATGTCTGCAGAGGAAGGAGAATCTATTCTTATTGAAGAAGGAATCAGTGAAGAATGGGCTAACTCAATAGCTGAAATAGCTAAAAAGAATATTACTCCTCCAGAGGTTCAAATCACAGGTTATGTGGATATACAAACATATGATTCAGAAGGAGTAGAAATTATTAAAAATGCTCTTAAAGCTGCTGAAAGGGAGGATGTTGAAGTCCAATGTGTAGGGGCTCCTCGTTACAGAATAACTGTTAAATCTCCCGATTATATTCAGGCTGAAAGAGAGCTTAAAAAAGCAGCTGATCGTTGTATTGAAATAATTGAAGATTCAAATGGAAATGGAACATTTTTACGTGAATTAGAATGAAAATGAAAATGCATAAGTGTTGTTCTTGTAATGAATATACTATTAACCAAACTTGTCCTCATTGTGGAGGTAAAATAAAAGTTGTTTATCCTCCCAAATATTCTATTGAAGATAAATATGGAAAATATCGTCGTAAATTAAAAGAAGAAATGCTTAAAAATAGTAATTTTTAATAATGACTTGTTAATTATCTCATTAAATAAATTATTTATAAATTATTTTAAAATAGACAGGTAAGTTTAGGTTAAAGGTTATTTTAATCTTATTTCAGAATCCATTTAATAAATTATTTTAAATGGCTTTTAAATAAACAGGTAAGTTTAGGTTAAAGGTTATTTTAATCTTATTTCAGAATCGCATTTATAGAAGGATATTCAAATGAAAGACACTCAAATTAATGTATTAAAAGATATTTCTCTAGATAACCCAATATTTATTGAAGCACTTCCAGGTATTGGTCATGTGGGTAAATTAGCTGCTGACCATATGATTGATGAATTAGGAGCTACAAAATTTGCAGAGATCTATTCTCCACATTTTCCTCCACAAGTTTTTGTGGATGAAGATGGAATTGTTGAGAATATGATAAATGAATTTCATTATCTTAAATCTCAAGGAAAAAATAAAAGAGACTTTATAATTTTGGTTGGTAATGCACAAGGTCTGTCTCCTGAAGGTCAATATGAATTATGTGATACTATACTTGATTTTGTTAAAGAATATGGTGTTAAAGAAATGTATACATTAGGAGGATTAGCTATTGGTCATCCTACTGGAGAATCTCGTGTTTTCGGAGCAGCTACTAATTTTGAAATTATTGAAATATTGAAGGAAGCTGGAATTGAGATAAGATCAGCTGATGGTGGAATTGTTGGAGCTTCTGGTTTGTTGTTAGGTTTAGGCAAACTTAAAAATTTAGATGGGGCTTGTTTGATGGGTGAAACACCTGGTTACTTCATAGATGCAGAAGCTGCAGAATCTCTTTTGAAAAAATTAACCACTCTTTTAAATATTGAAATAAACACAGAAAAACTTGATGAAAGAGCCGAAGAAACACGTAAAATGATTTTGAAAGCTCAACAAATGGAACAAGAAATTATCAATAGAAATATAGGTTCTGGAGAAGACGATTTAAGATATATTGGCTAACGAAACTTTTTTTTTAACTCTTAAATCTATAATCCTTAAGTTATTTTTATTATAAATTAAAATTATTCTTTATTTTTTAAATACCGAAGAATTTCATTTTTCTAGCTTGGAAAAACTAGTTTTTTCAAAAAAAAAAGAAAAATATTATTTAATATTATTTTAAATAGCTATTGCTTAACTATTTTAAAATAGAGGAAATCAAAGTTTAAAACTTGGAAATCTTAAATTTTTCAAATAATTATTAAAAAATACTGCTTAATAAAAATAATAATAAA
>WRMT01000371.1 GCA_009777005.1 Methanobrevibacter sp.
TTATAAATTTAATTATATAGGTTATTACCAAACTTCTTTCATTAAAATCAGTAGTTTATTTATAAATAAACAATATTTTTTAGGAAAAATATTAGGTAATGACCTATATTTTTGGAAATAATGTTTTAAGTAATTATTTTTTTTAAATTTTAATATTTATTTATTAATTAATCCTAATGATTATAATTAATATTTTTTAATAAAATTTATTATTAACTATTTGTTTTAAAAAATAATATAAATAAAATCATTTTTAAGAAAATTAATTAATTTTTTACTAATATTATTCAATCTTTATTAAGGACTATAATTTAATAGCTAACTACTTCAGCTATGATTTTTTTTCTTAAATTTAAACTATTTTATCATTTAATTTCTTTTTTAGAAAAAAATTTTTTTTATTTAAATTAAAGCTGTCAACTTAATGATTTTTTATTAAATTTGTTATTAGTTAAAAAACGAAGTTTTAATAAATTAAAAAATAAATACATTCTATAAATAATAGAGAGGTTTATATGAGAAAATTACCTTTAGGAATATCCACTTTTTCTAAAATAATTGAAAATGATTATATCTATGTGGATAAAACACAAACCATTTATGAAATGGTTAATTCAGGTGAAATTTATTTTTTATCAAGACCACGAAGATTTGGAAAATCACTACTTGTCAGTACTTTAAAAGAACTATTCAGTGGAAATAAAGAACTTTTTAAAGGTCTGTATATCTATAACAAATGGAATTGGAGAGAAAAACATCCAGTTATCCATTTAGATTTTGGGGATATTGCTTATAAAACTCCTGAAAGATTAGAAATTTCTCTTGAAGACTTTGTAATTAAAATTGCGGATAAATTCAATATAATTCTTAAAAGTAAGTTTTTAAATCCAAAATTCAGTGAGTTAATTGAAAAATTACATGATAAAACTGGTGAAAAGGTTGTGGTTCTTGTTGATGAGTATGATATGGCGATTATTGATTCTATGAAAGACATGTCAATAGCTAAACAGAATCGTGATATTTTAAGTGATTTTTATAAGGTTTTAAAAGCAAGTGATGAGTATTTAAGGTTCATATTTTTAACTGGTGTTAGTAAATTTTCTAAGACTTCTATATTTTCTGGTTTGAATAATCTAACTGATATTACTCTTAATTCTAAGTATTCTATGATTTGTGGTTACTCTCAAGAAGAACTAGAAAAGTATTTTAAGGACTATATTGATGAATTTGCCGAATCTTATGATGTTTCTATGGGAATTTTATTATCACATATTAGAAAGTGGTACAATGGTTATTCATGGAATGGTGAAAACCGTTTATACAATCCCTACTCTATTTTATCTCTATTTATCAATGGAAAATTTGGTAACTACTGGTATGAAACAGGCACACCCTCACTTCTAATGGATTATATTGAAAATAATCCTCTGGACGCTAGTGTCTTATTCAAAGAAAACATAGCAATTGAAGGTGGGTTTCCAAATTTCGATTTGGAAGATATAGATTTCATTGCTTTATTATTGCAAACTGGTTATTTAACTATTCAAAGTGAGAAAATTATGGTAGGTGAGCTTCCATCATATGAATTAGCTATTCCCAACCGAGAAGTACATGCATCACTCTTTACATCCATTATCAAGAAAATTTCTAAAAGAAAATCAAATCATATTAACACCTTAGAAAAAAAGATTTCCCAAGCTATAGCTACATTTGATAATAAACTTTTACAAGATGCTTTAGATGCACTACTAGCTAATATTCCTTCTGTAATTTATGGTAAAATCAAAAAAGACATTCGTGAAGCTAACTACCATATATTATTTTTAGCTATGCTAAGTTTAATGGGCTTTTTTGCTATTGGAGAGTTAAGTCATTCTAAAAGAACACTAGATATTGTAATTAAAAAGGATAATTTAGTTATTGTATGTGAACTAAAATATAGCTTAGATAAACCCCTAGATGATTTAGCTTCTAAAGCTATAGAGCAAATAAAAAAACATGGCTATTATAAACCTTATTTAAATTATGATGTGGTTCTTTTAGGAATTGCCTTTGGAGATCGTGAGGCGAAATCACTGTTAGAACCTTTAAAAAGATAGCTAATACTCCAGTATTCACATTTGAACTAATTGTTACACTTCTACTATATATTTCTAATTTTGCAGCTAATACTTCTTTAAATCATCTAAGTCTTTTTTTAATATTTTATCACCTTAACTTCAAAATCATAAACATACAGGACCATTCTTTTTCGAATTCAGGAAATTTGCAGTTTTTTTTTTTTTTTTTTTTTTATCGATATCACATTAAAATTATTTGACAAGGAATAAATTGAAATTTCTTTTTTTTTATTTTTAGCTATTTTTTTTTATTTTTGAAGAATGTTTAAACAATTTTTCAAGTTGAGATAAATTTTTTTATTTCATTTTAATTTTTTTGTTTGGTGTTAATTTTTTTATTTCATACTTATTTTTCAATTTAAAGTCAATTTTGCTGTTTAATTTAAG